>CAZXJC010000318.1:0-3335 GCA_964640885.1 uncultured Pirellulaceae bacterium
GGAATCAAGGATCATTTCAACGGTTTCCTTATGCGAGGAGTGCGGCCCATCTGAAGGCTGGCGGGGACAGCACGCTCCAAAACAAAAAATTCGTGACAGCGGGTTATGGCAAGTCAATGAGTTATACAAAACACCTTTCTCTGAAAAAGAACTGACCAGTTTCTTTGATCTTTTGCCACCACAGCTAATCGGATTCTTTGAAAACGAATTGACCAGAGAACGGTTGCCGCAATTTGGTGACCACTGGAAACCGGATTGCAATCCGTGGGAATTATTACAACGCGATTTTACCGCCAGCGATTACATTACTACATTCCGTGACGCAGTCGGCATCCATCTTGCCGTCCGACAACTCTTCTGGGGAGGACCTTCTGAGCCGATGTTCACGTGGTTTATCGGCCGCACATTCTCTGCTAATACACCACAATCGGAGATCGACTCTGCTACCCAGACACTTGTCAATGACCACAACTATTTCTGGAACTGTGTTGACTGCCGACGCCGCTATCCTGTCGGCTACATGCACGAGGGCTATATCGACAATCCCACAAATGTTGAGCCGGGAAGCTATTGCATGGCGTGTGCCCATAATTACGGTGTTGTCTATTAGCCCAATCGGCTAAGATACGCGGCAACGATTTCCCTTGCGTCACCCGGCAACAGGAGTAGAACTTGCATGGCCATTCTCTGGGTAACTATTACACTACTGGCTATCCTTGGCCTGACCGTCGCCATCATCCTAGGCACTCGCTACTACGAAAGAAAGCGAACTGAGGCCATGGCCGCCGCAGCCGCAGAAATCGGACTCGAATTCTCTGCCGATCAGGACGAGGCCCTGCTGGAAACACTTCAGGTCTTTCCCCTCTTCACCCAGGGACATAGCCGCAAGATGCGGAACCTGATGGTCGCCGAGACCGACCTGGCAACGCTCACGATTTTTGACTACCGGTACGTCACCGGTGGCGGACAACATTCAACAACCCACCAGCAGTCAGTGATCTTAATGCAGTCGGATTCACTAGAACTGCCAAGGTTCCGACTCAAGCCAGAAGGGTTTTTCGATAAGATTGGAGCAGCAATCGGCTTCCAGGACATCGACTTTGATGAGAACCCGGAGTTCTCGAAGGCCTTCACACTCAAGGGGGATGACGAGCCGGCCATTCGGACATTCTTCGACAGCAAGATGCTAACGGAATTCCTCCAGCACCAGGGACTCGCCGTGGAAAGTGATCGCGGACTCTTTATCTATTACCAGACCGGGCGAAAAAAGCCAGAGGAGATCCGCCCGTTCATGGCCGATGGGTACGCTATTTATTCCGCTTTCGCGGAACGCCTGTCACGCTCCTGACCAGGCTAAGAATAGCATGCAGCGGCAAACTTAAAGACTTTGCCCGACTTGAGCGTCCGTTCGAGGCCGTGTTAGACTCCCCCTACACGAAACAAATGGCCTGCTGCCTGCTTTACCTCTCAAAGGAGTACTCGATGAAACGCTTTATCCTGGCCGTGCTGACCCTAGCGCCAATGCTTATTGCCGATTCCGCCCTGGCTGCTGTCAAGCTGTCGCGTGCCTTTGGCAACCACATGGTCCTGCAGCAAGATCAACCGATCCGACTGTTCGGTTCGGCCAAACCGGGCGAAAAGGTGACCGCTGAATTAGCCGGGAAGACAGCAACGGCAACAACTGGTCAGAACGGGCGCTTTCGCATCGAACTGCCTGCAATGAAAGCAGACGGTAAATCCCATACGCTGACTGTCACCGGTCAAAACACCGTCACGCTTAAAGACGTCTTGTTGGGTGAGGTCTGGATCTGCTCCGGGCAATCCAACATGGAGTGGAGCGTAGGCGGCACGCTCAATGCCCAAGAAGAAATAGCCGCGGCAGATCATCCGCAAATCCGACTCTTCAACGTACCGGGCCACGTCCAGGGACCCGTACCAACGGATGACCCACGTGGATCATGGCAACTTTGTGCGCCGAATACGATTCGTGGTTTCTCGGCGGTGGGTTATTTCTTTGGTCGTTCCCTGCAGAAAGAACTCAACGTGCCGATCGGGCTGGTTGGTACTAACTGGGGCGGTACCCGCATCGAGCCCTGGACACCACCGGTCGGCTTCCGCCAGGTCCCGCAACTGAAGGACTATGTACAAAACCTGAATTCGATTGACCCCAAGTCCCCCGAAGGGAAGGCCAACCACCAAAAGTACTTGGCCAGTGTCGAAAAATGGCTCGCCATGGCGAAACAAAACGTGCAGGCAGGCAAAGCCATTGGTACCCCACCTCGGATCACTCTCTCACCCAAGGGAGGAGCAACCTATATCTATAACGGCATGGTTCACGGACTGGTTCCCTTGAGTGCCCGTGGGGCGATCTGGTACCAGGGCGAATCCAATGCTGGTGACGGTCTTCGTTATGAATACCTCAAGGAAGCGCTGGTAAAAGGTTGGCGGACGGTCTTTGAGAATAACGACCTCTCTTTCTACTGGGTGCAGCTGGCTAATTTCCAGGGACCGAACGAGAACCCGGCCGGTGGCGGTTGGGGACCGGTTCGCGAAGGTCAGCGACGCGCCCTACGACTTCCCAAGACAGGCATGGCGGTCATTATCGACATCGGCGAAGCCCGTGACATTCATCCTCGCAACAAGCAGGATGTCGGAGCACGGCTGGCCCTCTGGGCCTTGGCCAAGGACTATGGACGCGACATCGTCCCCTCCGGACCACTTTATAAGGGAATGAAGGTAGAAGGGAACAAGATCCGCATCTCGTTCGATCACGTGGGTGGTGGCTTGATCACCGCAAAGAAGGAAGGACTCAACCCAACTCAGGAAACAAGTGGTGCTGAACTGACCCACTTTGCCATCCAGGCCGACGATGGCAAGTGGCATTGGGCGAAGGCCAGTATCGACGGAGAAACCGTCGTTGTCTGGGCCGAGGGTGTTATTAAACCCAAGCACGTTCGTTTTGGGTACCAGTCCAACCCGGTTGGCATCAACCTGTATAACAAAGCAGGCCTGCCAGCCTCACCCTTTACTACAGATTAACCACAACGATACCTGCAACCCCTGTCTTGCCGAAGGAAAGCGATCGATGAAACATGTAACCGTTTGTCTGCTACTCACGTCGTTGTTGTTCTGGTTCCCTGCGGACTGCTGGGCACAATGGCCACAGTTCCGTGGCCCTGATGGCCAGGGCCACTCCAGTGACAAGCGAGTGCCTCTGAAATGGAGCGAGACCGAATCGATCGCCTGGAAATCCAGCGTGCCAGGAACGGGCTGGTCTTCCCCGGTTATCGCCAGTGGACAAATCTGGCTGACCAGCGCCCATGACGACGGCAAAT
>CAZXJC010000319.1:0-4159 GCA_964640885.1 uncultured Pirellulaceae bacterium
GGCTGATTCGGACGAGGATGTTCGACAGGCTACTTGGCAAGCGATTGTGGCGTTGGGACCAGAGGTGGTTGACCTGTTGATCAGCGCGATGGACGACCGTCCAACCGAAATGTTGCAATCGCTATGGTGGCTGGTCAATGCGATTGACTCAGAGAGGGCTCCCGATGTCCGTCAGGCTCTCAATAAGATGCTGCCTGCTGATCCTACCTCGACCCGTGGTCTGGATCGTCTCCGTGCAGGTGTTGTGCTTGGCATGCTGGGTGCTTTTCATGCCAACGAAGGAGCGACCGCTGCTGCCCTTGAATGCTACCAGCAGGCGCTAACGCTTAATCCAGATCCGTCTACCGGATTCTGGGGGGAACTGGCGAGTTTGAAGACTCAACAAGGAGACGACGCGCTCGAGCGGGCGATCAACTGTTACGATCAAGCTATGGAAGATAAGGATGTCGAAGAGGCAAAGCGGATTATGGAGGAGGCCATGGAATTGGCACCCGAGTTTCTCTGGAGCTTCAATAATCTAGCCTGGTTCCTGGCGACCACCTCAGAGCCGTCCGACCGTAACGGGCAGCGGGCTGTGGAATTGGCCACGCAGATGTGTGAACAGGACGGTTGGCATCATCACGCGTTCAACGATACGCTGGCGGCAGCATATGCAGAGGTAGGCAACTTTGAGAAGGCTGTTGAACTGGTGCAGAAGGCAATTGAAGGTGCACCTGCCGGGTCCCAACCGCAGTACGAGGAGAATCTCCAACGCTATCAAAACGGTGAAGGTTTCCCGCTGGACCCACGTGTTCCCAATGTCTCGTGTCCGGAATGTGAGTGGAAACCGACCAGGTCAAGTGTCTGGGTCTGTGATTGTGAACATAACTGGAATACGTTTGATACCCGTGGAGAATGCCCCGAATGTAACACGGTTTACGATACGACGACCTGCCTGGTGTGCGGTGAATCGTCACCCCACGAGGAGTGGTATGGGTAGAATCGGGCGATGCATCTTTAGCGGCTGAGTGCTAGATTTGTTGAAGTCAACTACCTTGAGCAACGCGAGAAAGGGAGAATATGAGTAACGACACAGATTTTAAGTTGCAATTGATTTGTTCCAGCAGGGAGCAGTTGCAACATGTACTGGGATACCTTGACTTCAAAAAGTCTCGTTGGGACTCGTGGAGCAGGAAAGGTAGTGGCTCCACGGAGCTAATGGCTCGGGTGGGAGCAGAATCGCCCGCTGCGGTTGTCGCCTGGGGCCTGACGTTGGAAGGGGAGATTGAAGAGGATTCCTGGGGACAGGCCACAATCAGTGCGACAGCCTGGGCCAACCAGAACATGGGCAATGTCCATATCTCCGGAGAAAGTGGGGAGATCGCTGATTTGAGAGAGCGATTTCCGTTCTTGACGATTGAAGGCACATATAAAGACGAATACGGCAACGTCGGCGATGTTTGAATGAAGAACTAGCAAAAAACACGCTGCAGCCTTTTGGCTGCCCTGCCGATTGTCACGCCCTGGTTCAGTAAGCAAGTTGCTCTTGGCTGCGACCTGCCTAAGTGAAACTGGACGGACTTCTGCCAGCAGCCCAGTCGCCGAACCTGTTGCCAGCAACATGCGTTCTATTAGCATTTTGCCTCTCTCATGGTAAACTTTTTAGGGTAAAAGTACGGTGTGCTATCCCCTGCGATGTGGTGGGGGCAGTTTACCTCCGGTAATCCAAGGAGACGAATTGATGGCTCAGTATTTTGTCAGACGTGGCGACAAGGTCTTTGGCCCAGTAACCGGCGAGCAGGTCGTGGGGCTGGCCAAGTCCGGGAAGGTTCGCGCCACCGATGAAATCGCTACCGATAAGAACGGACCGTGGCAACCGACCACGGCGCTGGCGCCACTGAGAGCAGTTTTTCAGCAAACGAGCGTCGGGCCACTGGGTCCAGCGATTGCCGATCCCCTTGGCATCGGCCCGCAACATGAAACGGCTGAAGAATCGGGTGAAGATCTCCCTTTGGGAAAGAGTCATTTTGACCTGGACCGTATTCGTGGCAAGCGGACTGACCAGGACGCTGCACCACCAAAAGAGCGAAAACCGGTCTTCAAAATGCCCCAGAAGAAGATACTGATTATCACCGGCACCGTTTTTGGTGTGCTATTGATTGGTGGTTTGGGGATGATGTTTTTCTTAGGAGGTGATGACGAATCGACGGTAGCCGAAGCGGAGAGCAGCAAGCCAACGTCCAGTTCTTCTGCTCCACCCGAGGAGGGCTCGTGGGGGGCCTGGGCACAGGCAGTTGGATGGACCAAGACGTCGAAAGAGGGTAAATGGGCGATTGTGGTAGGCAGTCTAGCAGTGGTGGCTCTAATAACTGCCTCGTTGTTAGCAGAACCACCAGAGCCATTAAGTGACGCGGAGTTGGCGGAATATAAGCAAAGAGCCCGGGACCGGTTCAAAGCCTTCTGGGGATAGGTGGGTACAAAATCCGGCACAAATCGTGGCTCAAGTCCCGATAAGGCAAGGATACGGCTGAATGAATCACTATTTTGTCAGACGTGGCGACAAGGTCTTTGGCCCAGTAACCGGCGAGCAGGTCGTGGGGCTGGCCAAGTCAGGGAAGGTTCGTGCCACCGATGAAATCGCTGCCGATAAGAACGGGCCGTGGCGACCGACCACCGCGCTGGCGACGCTAAGAGCGGTCTTTGGACCCAGCAGCGTCGATCCACTAGGACCGGTTGCTGCTGATCCGTTTGGCATTGGCCCATCGTCAAAGGAGCGAAAACCACCTTTTGAAATGTCCGAGCAGAAGACGCTAATTATCGCCGGGACGGTTCTCGGTGTGCTATTGATTAGTGGGCTAGGAGCGATGTTTTTCTTCGGTGGGGACGACGACGATGCGGCGGCCGCCGTAGCGGAGAAGACCAAGCAAACGTCTCGTGCGTCTGTTCCACTGGGGCAGCGGTTCAAGAATTACATGTTAGTAAAAACGATGTACGTGCCTGGAGATGAGGGCGAGGGGATTCCACGTTATATTGTATGGATTTGTTTTGGAATGATCGGGACATTCGTGATTACCGGGGTCATGATCTTATATGCGTTTGCCACGGTCGACATCGATCCGAAGAAGGCCAAGCAATTTATGGACTTTTGGGGGGGCTAGCAGGCAGTTTGGCCCTCCGCTGACAGGACACTAGGCGTGCAGTTCCCGAATCGGCTTGGCGTCCGTGATCGTCTCGATCAGCTCTTTTGGCAGCCCTGACACAAGGCGGGCCTCCGGTCCGTCAAACAAGGTCTGCATGATGGTGGCATTCAAGTGTTCGGGACCGTAGAGATCGGTCGTCGCTTCGCCGCCATGAGCATCGGTCTGACCGACAATTTTTCCCATCTGCAGGCCGCCACCGGCCAGCAGCAGCGGGGTGAGCCGGGCCCAGTGTCCGGTGCCACCATTCTTTTGCTTACCGGGAGAGCGACCCATTTCGCTGCTGATCACCAGCAGGATGTCGTCGCTCAGTCCCCGTTGGTGAACATCTTCCAGGAAGGCAGCGACCGCATGGTCGACTTGTGCTCCCAGGACCGGCATCGCCTTGGCGTGGGAGGGGTTGTTCCCATCGTTATGGAAATCCCAGCAGGCGTCGTGGACTGTTACGAAACCACACCCTGCCTCGCAGAGGCGGCGCGCCAGCAGCAGTTGCTTGCCTAGCAGGTTGGTGATCCGTGACTGGTTTACCTTGTTCTCGTAGAGCTTTCCTCCCTTGTGCCATTGCCGCATGTCAAAGAGTGAGCTGGTGTCATAGCGGGCAATCGTCTGGGGGTCTTCCTTCGAAAGGTCAAAAGCATCGGCAATCCCGCCCAGCAGGACATCGACCGCCTGTTGCTCCGCGGCTGTGGCTGAATCAAGATCGGTGGTGGTGGCAAAACGTCGCTTGAGCAGGTCCAGTTGTGCCAACAGTGCCCGGCGATCATTAAAACGATGCTTGGGCAGGGAGAGTGTCAGGCTTTCAGCCAGTCCCTTGCCACCGTCAAGCAACAGTCCCTGGTAGGCGCCGCCGTATTCGCCAGCACGGGTGTAATTCTCACGGATGTAGTCGTAACGGAAGGGACCGGTCGGTGTTCCCAGTTTTAAATCGGGATCGATTTGCGCTGGCAACAGGACGGTGTGGCTGGGCATCGCAGTGGCCGGGT
>CAZXJC010000320.1:0-4436 GCA_964640885.1 uncultured Pirellulaceae bacterium
CGTAACGTGCAACTAGTTGTCCGCTGATCGGCTCCATGGGCCGCGAGACCACGACCTGAACGGAGTCTGCCAGCTGACGCCCGTATTTCTTCAACAGCTCCAGCGTTCGCCGTGGCAGCGGATTCTGATCTGCCCCGCAACCGGCCCAGAACATGGCCACTGCCCCCGGATTGTTTTTTTCAACATCCATCTGGGCAAACCCCGGGTAATCACCCGACCACTCGAAAAAACCAGTCGTCGTCGCATGGCAAGCATAGCCAAAAATGATCGCCCGGACCTTTCCATTCTTGTCAGTCGCACGCAACACGGGGACCGAATGATCAACCGGCCCCACAAGCTGGTCCTTCTCTCTTCGCTCGGGAACCAGGTCTGATATAATCTCTCGTCGGTTTACAGCAAAGTCACAGTTCCCTGTCCCCCATTCCACGCGTGCTGGTGCCAAGTTTTCCATCGCCTGGTCACAGGCCGTTAGAATCATCTCCGGCAGTAGCTCTGCATAACGATCAACCTTCTTCTTTTCTGCCTCACTGAGCCGGTACTGTGGTGCTAAGGCATCCCCGACCACCGGTCCGCTGTGGGTGTGTGACACGTTTAGGGCGATAGCACCGAGCGGAAGACCATGTTTGCGGGCAATCATGCCCCGGATGGCCAGTCCCATCTTTCGGTCCACTGCGGTCAAGTCAGCAGTAACAAGGACAGTTCGGCCGCCCTGGCCATCGTCGAGCACGCACGCCTTGGCCCAGAGCTCAGTCAAGGTTCCTTCGGCGGGCCGATCCCGATTGGCATAACCGCCCATCCACATCGCCTCAGTCGGCGTAATGTTAACCTTACCTACCCCTACCGACCAATCCGCAGCCGCCAGCGGTACACTCGCAAGTACTATCACGAGGAGAAAGAATACCTTCTTAACCATTTCCCGAGTCTCCTTGCTAAGCGATCGATCAAGACTGTTTCGCTGAAACGCTTATCCGCCGGTCTGTCCAAGATAGGCCAGCAAGTCCGCGATGGCCTGTTCGTCAAGCTGTTTCTCTAATCCTTCCGGCATGAACGACAATCGCGTGCTCCGCATCGATTCGATGTCAACGCGCTGTAGGGTAATCTCCTTGCCGTCCGGCTGCCGAAGCGTGATCGTGTTACTCGATTCACTACGAATTAACCCGGACAACACACGGCCGTCAGCGGTCTGTATAACATACGTGAGAAACTTCGGTTTCACGCTCCGATTTGGGTCAAGGATATTGAGCAACAAGGCAGCTGGGCCCTGGCTCCGCACCCCATTCAGATCAGCTCCCACGGCCGTACCCACGCCTTCGAGTTGATGGCAAGCGGAACAATTCTTCTTAAACAATGCTTTTCCCCGTTCCTGGTCACCGGTCAATTTCAGAGCTGGCTGATAGTTACTCACTAGCTTCCCTCGGTCGCCCAGCGTGTTCGCTCGGAATATTTTGCGAACCCGCCGAGCAATCTCTTCATCCGGGTGTTGTTTCAGCAGTTCGATCCTGGCTGGATCCAACTCGCCACGCCCCACGGCATCCTTTTCAACTGCATCCAGGAATGTCTGGACCCAAGCTGGCCGAGAGACCAATAACTCAACTGCTCGCCGCCGTAGCGTTGGGCTCAACCCCGGCCACGCCTTCACAACCAGTCGGGAGATGGAATCATCCTGGAACGTCGCCAGTGTATCGATCATCGCAGCCTGGAGTGGAGCAGGTTGTCGCAGATCCAATATCGCTGGCGCCAAGTTTTGTAGCACAGGAAAATCACCGAGACGCAGTGCTCGGATTGCCTCGGAACGGCGTTCGACGCTCTCTTCGGGATCCTTCGCGATTCGCAAAGCATCCTCAACCAGCCCTGAGAGCAACTCGCCTGCTTTCCCGCCGCGGGCAGCCAGTACTGTCCTCCTGGTTTCTCCTTTTGCCTTCTTGGCCAAAGCCGTAACCCACTTCACTGCCGACTCTTTATCACTGGCTGCGAGCTGATTAATCGCCTGCAGCACCCCGCCCAACTCCCCTATCTGCTGAGACGCCCCCACTTGTTGGGCCAGCGCTTCCAAGAACTTCTTGCCCCCCGCGGACGCGCGGAACCCCTGTTTATCCGCCAACGCCTGAAACATTCGGCCCCCGTCTCGTGCCAGCGAGCTTAACACAGCCATCCTAACCCAGGGATCATCTCGATCCTTGAGCAGGACGGTTTGTAGCGCGCTCAGCCGCGCCGGCCCTTGCAGTCCCCCGAGTGTGAAGGCAAGTTGGTAACGGACCTCGCGTGCAGGATCAGCCGCCATTGAAAGCAGCTTGGCTTGCAAGGCAGGCGCATCGGCCACCAGGGCCTCCGCTAAGCGAATCGCGTGACGCCGAACCCCTGCAGACGAATCCGCGAGCGCTAGTTGCAACTGTTCTTCACTCAATTCGCCACGGTTTTTCAGAACGGAAAGCGCCAAGACTCGCCCTTCTGCCAGCCCAGCGCTGGTAGCTAACTTAACCAGTTGAGCCGTGGCTGCAGGATCCTGTTGTTCATGCAGCAACCGACTCGCGGTTTCCCGATGCCATCCATTGCGATGATCTAACAGCGCCACTAGTTCGGACGTGTCCAGGCCCCCGAGCTGTGGTAGCTTCCGCGCCGGCCGATCGGTCCGCACCACCCGATAAATCCGTCCTAGTTCCACACCATGGCCCGGCGTTAGGTGCTTAACCATTTCTGGCGGCATCGCCAGCGTTGTTTCGATAACTTCACGGTGCATATCTGCCAGGTAAAGGTTTCCATCGGGACCATTAATGAGTTCGACTGGACGAAACCAGTTGTCTGATGCCGCCATGAATTCAGCTTTTTCGTTGCCGCGCCGGGCAATTTTCTGCAAGCCTTCCCCTTCGAGGCGGGCTCGGTGGACGAGATTATTTGAAACCTCCCCCACAAATAAGTCGCCACGGTATTCCTGAGGCCAAGCGTCTCCCTGGTAAACCACGATCCCACTAGCGGACGTGAAAAACCCGCCTGCCGTTCCTCCCTCAGCAGACCCGCGGTACTTACCATCGACGCGCAGACGGGTCCTCAGGATGCGCCACGGTTCCAGCGGACTACGGCGGCGCAATTCTGTATGCTTACCCCCGGCGGTGATATCAACCTCGGCAGCTTCAGCGACCAGGTAGGGGTTACGGACTACGTATCGAGAATCGTACATCACCTGTCTAAACGGGTTACTATTTCGACAGGTGAACATATTGCCCCAGGCGTCGAAGGCCAGGCCGTGTTGGCCAGCCCCGGTCGTCGCCGCCATCGCGTGTGAAACCGGGTCAAACTGAAATCCGCGATTCGACACCTGCACCGGTTCCTGTTTGGGTGCCTTGAGAGACCGAACCGTGCCGCCCGAGAAGCTCGTGCAAAGATGAAACTGGTGATCGATATTCCACCGAATGGAATTAAGCCGCGCTCCGCCACCTCGCTCCGAGACCTCAAATCCTGTGTAAAGCTTTTCCGTTACGTCCGCTCGGCCGTCTCCATCGGTGTCCTTGCAAAACAGTAAGTCAGGGGCCGAGGCCACCAGTACGCCTCCGTTGTAACAAGCCACCGCGGTCGGTGAATCCAGCTGGTCCACGTAAACAGTCGAGCGATCGAAAACGCCATCTCGATCGGTATCGACCAGCATCCGGACCGTTCCCTTGCGGGTGATTTTCCAGCCGGCATGTTTGTGGTTGTACTCGGGGAATTCGACGACAAAAAGGTTGCTATTCTCATCAAAGGCCATCGCAATTGGATCCCGCACTAGCGGTTCAGCGGCTACCAGCTCCAAGCGGAACCCCGGGCGAGTCTGCACGGCTTTGCGAGCACCTTCGCGTGTACGGGGCTTCAACTGCGGCAAGTCCGCCTTGAAATCAGCCCCCGCAAGTTTATTTTCTTTTTCCTGGGCAGCGAGAAACGGCCCGCTCAGCATTAGTAGGAGCAGAAGGCTGCCCATCCGTATTCCGGTTCGCCTATTAATGGCACTCTCTCCTTGTTTAAACCCAACAATTCCCACGCAAACTGATTCTGGTATATTACACGAAATCCAGACGCTTTCATATTTCCCCGACCCCCACCACGGGCAGCTGGCCCGTCTAGCCCGAGCGACTTACTCAAGGTTCCTATCATGTTTGGAATTGGTTATGCAGACTGGGCCGCTATCGCCATCTACCTGGTGATCGTGACAGCAGCTGGACTCTGGGCAGGACGCCAAGTGACGGGAATGCGTGATTTTGTAATGCCGCGCACGTTTGGCAAACTCTTCATGATGATGCATTCCTTTGGTACCGCCACCCATTCGGATCAGGCAGTGACCGTGGCATCGAAGTGCTACACCAGTGGCCTTTCGGGGATCTGGTACCAGCTGCAATGGTTGTTTGCCACGCCCTTCTTCTGGCTCATAGCCCCCATGATGCGACGGTTCCGCGCCATCACGATGGCCA
>CAZXJC010000321.1:0-3347 GCA_964640885.1 uncultured Pirellulaceae bacterium
GCAACGCACCCTTGCTGTCGGAGGAGCCGACGACCGCGCCGCCCTGGATGCCGCCACCGCACAACGCCGCGCTAAATACGCCGGGATAATGATCGCGCCCGCCGGTTTTGTTGACCTTGGGCGTGCGACCAAATTCTCCCCACGCAACAACCATCACGCGTTCCATCAAGCCGCGCTCTTCAAGGTCGGAGAGCAGTGCGGTGTACGCCTGATCCCAGCGCGGCAGGAACCCATCGCGCATGGTCTCGTAACCCTTCACGTGGGTGTCCCACCAGCGAAGATCGACGGTGACCAAACGAACACCGGCCTCCACGAGGCGCCGCGCGAGCAGGATGCGCTGGCTCCATGCCGGCACGCCGCAGCGGTCAGGCGTAGGCGCGTTATAACGCTCCATGAAGCCGTATCGCTCGCGAAGCTTCATTGGCTCGGCGTCGAGGTTGAATGCATCGCGCGCCTTGGGGCTGGTGACGATGTCCAAGGCTTGTTTTTGAAACTTGTCGATAGCTTCGGCATTGCCGGTGTTGTCGATGTCGCGACGAATCTTGTCAAAACTGCCAAGCAAGTTGCGTCGGGTGTCCAGCCGGTTGAAGTCGAGGCTGTCGGTCAACTCGAAGTTGGGCACCTCAAATTTGCCACCGTTCACCGGCCACGTGGCATCATCGGCGGGATCCGCTTTGGTATAAAATGGGGAATATTTTTTACCGAGATACGCGCTTTCCACGCCGGGCAGATACCGGGGGATCATCACGTAAGGTGGTAGCTCGGGGGTCTGATGGCCTAGCTGCTTGGCGACGATGGAGCCGCAGCTGGGGTAGATGTTCTCGTTCGGGTTGCGGCCAGGCGGGTAGCCGGTGAAAAGAATCTGGTCGCCCGCGGAGTGGCCGGCATTCTTGTGGTGCAGGCTCCGGAGGATGGCGAACTTGTCGGTCATCTTCGCGCACTTGGGCAGCAAGTCACAAATCTGCGTGCCGGGCACCTTGGTGGACATGGCACCAAACGAGCCGCGGTATTCCTGCGGCGCATCGGGCTTTGGATCCCACGTTTCGTGTTGGCTGGCGCCGCCGCGTTTCCACAGGATGATGACGCACTTGTCGTTGGAAACCTTGTCGCGATCCTTGATCGCCGCCTCCGCGCGCATGAGGTTGGCGAGCGAGAGGCCGCCGAGGCCCAGCGCGCCGGCCTTCACAAAGCCGCGCCGGTCCATGGCAATGTTGCGCCGGAACTCCGCGCAACCGATGCGGTTAGCTCGTTCGCCTTGGCTCATCGAGCCTCCGGTTAGTGGTTGAAGAGGAACTCTTTGGTGTTGAAGAGTGCCCAGATGATGTCCTCGTAGGAACCCTTCCGCTCGGCGGATTTCTCGTTGCCGTCCTTGTCCTTGATGATGCGCTCGAGGTGTGCGCGCGCCAGGACGACCTCACTGCCACTGGGCTCGCGTGAGAACGCCAGCAGGAACAGGCTGCGAATGCGCTCGTCCTCGGCGCCCGCCGCCTCGGCTTGCGCCTTGGCCAGCGTCTCCTTCGCGGCGTCCACCTTCGCTTGCGCGGGCTTCTGCTTCTGCTCAATCAACTCGGCGAGCTTCTTCTTAAGGTCATCCGTCTTTGCCGCCGCCTTGGCTTTGTCGACTTCGGCGTTTACGGCGGTCAACGCCTTGTCCGCGGCAGTGTGCTCGGTCTTCGCCTTGGCCAACGCCTCGTCGGCGGGCGTCTTGGCGCCGGCCAACTTCGACGCGCGACCGCTGCCGCTGGCGAGCTTGCCCTGAATGTCCTTCGAGTTCAGCAGGTGCAAACTCTGCGCGAGACTGGCGTCACTGGAACGCTCGCACTCGCAGGAGCTGGAGCTGTCCGGACGGCCGAACACCGTCAGGAAATAGGACTGGCTGTTGAAGCTGTTGTCCGGCAGCTGCACCGCCCGCGTGCCCACGGGCAACCCGCTGAAGCTCGGCTGCGAGCCGGTCATCTGGTTGATGGCGGCGTACAGCACCTCGGCGTTCAGGCGCTTGGGATAGTAGCGGCTGAAGTAGGTTTTGTCTTTCGCGTTGAACTCATTCGGAATCGAGCTGAGCTGGTAGGTCTTCGACTGGCAAATCGTCCGGATGAGCTGTTTCATGTCGAACTTGTTCTTGATGAAATCCTGCGCCAACGCCTCGAGCAACTCGGGGTTCACCGCAGGGTTCGTCTCGCGCATGTCATCCTCAGGCTCCACGAGTCCGCGGCTGAAGAAATGTTTCCAGTAGCGGTTCACCAGCGTGTGGGCAAAGAACCGGTTGTTCGGGCCGGACATCCAGTCGACGAGCGCGTGGCGCGGGTCATCGTCCGCCGTGAGGTCCAGCGGGGCATCGCCGAGCCCGGTGGCCTTGACGGTGCCTCCGTCCTTCTTGTTGGCGGTCTGGGCAACCTTGCGGGTGTGGTAGATAACTTCCTCGCCCGGGTTGCGACCGGCCTTGCGGCCGACCGTAGAGAAAAAGGCGCTGAAGCTGTAGTAATCTTTCTGACTCCATTTCTCGAAGGGATGATGGTGGCACTGGGCGCACTGCATGCGGGTGCCGAGGAAGAGCTGCGCGGAGTCTTCCATCTGGGTCTGCATCGTCTTCACTTCGCGATACCAGAACGCGCCAGGGTTCTGTGCCATATCGCCGGAAGCAGCAAGCACGTTGCGAGTGAACTCATCGTACTTCATGTTCTTATGGAGATTGTCGCGAATCCAGCCGTGGAAGGCGTAGTTTCCGCGCATGGCGGCGGTGTTCGTGCGCTTGTTGCGCAGCAGCGCACTCCACTTGTTAGCGAAGTAATCAGCGTAATCTGTGCTGGCCAACAGACGGTCAATGAGCTTGTCGCGCTTGGCGGGATCCGTACTTTTCAGGAAGGCCTCGCTCTCGGCATCGGTTGGCAAGCGCCCAGCGATGTCGATACTCACGCGGCGAATAAATGTGGCGTCATCGCGCACGGCCGAGGGCGGCATGCCCACGCGCTTGAGCTTGTCGAACACAATGTTGTCGATGAAGTTGCGCGGCTGCGGCGTCTTGGCCACCGGCGCGCCCAACGGCACACTCGCCTGGTAAACACTCACCTGACCGAGATAACGAATCATCACCGACACATCGCCCGGTTGCTCGAAGAACGTCACGTGGCCCGTGTCATCCACCTCGGCAATCTCCTTGTCGTTCGCCTCGTAGGTCGCGATGTGCGTCGCGTCTTCGGTGTGGCCGTCGCTGTAAATCGCGGTCACCGAAAGCTGCTGCTCAGCATTGGCGGCCACAAGTCGTTGCTTGGGATACGCCTCGAGGCCGACAATCGTGGGGTCATCCTCCTGGCCGCGCGGCATGCCCTGTTTAATCCAGCGCACCATCA
>CAZXJC010000322.1:0-3848 GCA_964640885.1 uncultured Pirellulaceae bacterium
CCGACTTGAACAGAGAGTCCTTTTTCCTTGGCAATCTTGTTGGCTTCCAGGACACGACGGACACCCGGGGCATCCACGGCGACTGGTTTTTCCATGAAGACGTTTTTGCCGGCTTTCACCGCTGCCTCGAAATGGAGAGGGCGAAAACCTGGTGGGGTTGCCAGGATGACAAGGTCTACGTCCGATTCGAGCACTTGCTTGTAAGCATCGAAACCGACAAATTGTTGATCCTTGGTGACAACGACCTTGTCATTGTGCTTGCTCTTGACTGCCCGGTGGCTTCCTTGCAGGCGATCTGCGAAAGCGTCGGCCATGGCGGTGAGCTGCAGTCCGCCACCTTGAGTGTTTAAGGCCTGAACGATGGCACCGGTGCCACGCCCACCACACCCGACCATGCCGATCTTGATGGTGTCCGTGCCGAACGGGTGGGCTGCCCGGGCAATGTTTAAATTGCTAGCGACGGCTCCGCTGGCGACCATGATCGAAGACTTCTTGATGAAGTCGCGGCGAGACGTCTGCTTGGTGGGTTCTGCTTTCTTTTTATCGCTCATCGTTGACTCTCCTGGAACGTCAGAAATAGATCTGTCAGTTGTATTGTTCAATGGGGTCGCTTGGGTCCCTTAAGCGGTCCAAGCCCTTGAAAAGGCTAGTCACAGCATACCCTGCCAGGGGGAGTTCTTCAATCGACAGCGCAACCGATTTGCAATAACTTCCTTTGGCAGAGTACTCTAGAGAAAGAAAGTTGTTTGTTGTGAAATCAACCTGTGAGCTGAAATTGAGAGATTTACGAGATTCTTATCCCGTTTTGATTTGCCTGCTGACGCTGCTTGCCGGTGGGTCTTCTGTGGCGGCGGCCGAATTGTTTTCTGCTACGCAACGCCACATGGGGACCGATGTCACGATCCGTTTAGTGGCAGCGAACCAGGCCGCGGCGGACCGCGCCTTCGCGGCTGCTTTTGCCCGCGTGGCCGCTCTGGAAAAGGTAATGAGTGATTACGATGCGGAAAGTGAGATTAGTCGGCTTGCTCAGCAGGCTCCGATGAAGAAGCCAGTGGCCATCAGCCGGGATTTATGGAATGTCTTAAGGCGTGCAAACGAGATTTCGCAGGCCAGTACGGGGGCGTTTGATGTTTCTGTCGGCGCTCTCTCCCGTCTTTGGCGACGAGCCCGTCGGCAAAAGGAATTGCCCTCCAGCGATCGCCTGCAACAGGCACGAAGGTCGGTCGGTTACCAGGGGATCGTGCTGGGTGCAAAACGTCCTACGATTCAATTGCAGCGAGCTGGCGTACGAATGGACCTGGGAGGAATTGGCAAAGGATTCGCTGCCGATGCCGCACTGGGCCAACTCAGGCGAATGGGGATAACAAGTGCGCTGGTCGACGCAGGCGGGGACTTGGCAATTGGTGCCGCTCCTCCAGGAAAGCAGGGTTGGCGTATCGGAGTTGCACCCCTTAAGGCCGACGGGCCGCCGAGCCAGTTCTTGCAGTTGAGCAACTGTGGCATTGCTACCTCAGGCGATGCCTGGCAGTTTGTTGAAATCGACGGTCGCCGCTATTCACACATTCTCGATCCACGGACCGGGATCGGCCTCACGACACGCAGCAGTGTGACGGTGATTGCTGCTGACGCGACTGCCGCCGACGGACTTGCCTCAGCCGTCAGTGTGCTGGGACCTCAAAAAGGACTGGCATTGATTGAGCGTTTCAAGGGGGCGTCGACCCTGGTGGTACAAGCCTCGGACGGAGAAGTGCGGACCTGGCGATCCTGTCACTTCCCAGAGAAATAGCTAACGCATCAGCTTGGCTTACTTCTTCTTTCTTTGCGCAGCACGGCTAGCACGATAAATGTTTACTTCACCCTGGTTAGCTTGTGTTGGTCCCGGAGTTGAGCGGCCCTGATCTACATAAGATTGCAGCAAGGCGGTCAGCTTCTTCACGACTTCGGGGTGTTTCGCTTGCACGTTATTGGTTTCACCAATGTTTTCTTTGAGGTTATATAACTGGATCGGTGGCAGGTTTGCCAGGTTAGCACGACCGGGGCGTGGAGCACTCCAGCCACCGGAGCCGGGACATAACTCTAGTTTCCAATCTCCTTGGCGGATGGAGAATGCTCCTTGAATGGAATGATGAACGACGGCTTCACGCAGTGGCTGTTTGTCTTTACTTAGCAGCGCTGGCAGGATGCTAACACTGTCGACACCAGCATCGGCTGGCAGCTTGGCCTGGACCAGGTCAGCACAAGTTGCCATCAGGTCCGTCAGGCAGATCAATTGGTCGGAACGGCTTTGGGCTTTAATCTTGGCTGGCCAGCGGGCGATAAAGGGAATGCGGTGACCGCCTTCAAAAATATCCGCCTTATGGCCACGGAACTTGTAGCTGGGGTGGTGGCCGCGTGCATGCAGTTGGTCGAACTTGGCTTGGGGAGAGCAGCCGTTGTCAGCGGTGAAGACCAGTAGCGTGTTATCGGCCAGGCCGTGTTTGTCGAGAGCCTTCATGACTTGACCGACCGTGTCGTCAACTTGCATGACAAAGTCACAGTAGAGATTGATTCCGCTCTTTCCTTTCCAGGCAGCTGTCGGCAGGATAGGCGTATGGGGGGCAGCCAGCGGAAAGTAGACGAAAAACGGCTTGCCTGACTTAGCGGCTTCCGCGCGACGGCCAATATAGTTGACCACTTCATCGGTGATTTTCGGCAAGACGTCGATGGCTTCGAAATCAACGTCGGCCGGGCCTTTGCGGTGGAACGCTTTTTCGACCAGCTTGCTCACCTGGGGCTTGTCGTTGCGGATGAAAACATAGGGAGGCATGTCGAGCGAGGCGCTGATTCCGAAGAAGTAATCAAACCCGACCGTGTTGGGGCCGTTTTGGATCGGTTTGTTGTAATCGACGTCCCAGCCACCCTTGTACTGAGGGCTCCAGCGATCACCGTCATCGGCAAAGCCCCCCTTTTTTAGTGGCCAGTCCATTCCAAGGTGCCATTTGCCGACGGCCGCCGTATGGTAGCCGTTGGCTTGCAGGAGTGAGCCGACTGTCGTCCGGTTCGGTTCGATAAGACGGCGCGAGAACCCCCAGCAGACACCACTTTGAATTCGCGAACGCCAGTTATAACGACCGGTCAGGATGCCATAGCGGGTTGGGGTGCAGACTGACGAACTGGAGTGGGCGTCGGTGAAAATCATGCCACCGCGGGCCAGCGCGTCGAGATGGGGTGTCTTGATTTTGCATTCGGCGTTCAAAGCCCGCACGTCGCCATAGCCCATGTCGTCGGCCAGGATGTAAATGATATTGGGCCGTGTTTGGGCGTTTAGTGAAGAGATGGAACTAAGACTAGCGATGAGAATCGCGACCGAGCAGGCAAACAGACGTGTCATCAATGTGTTCCTTGAATTTAAGAAGTTCGTTTCGATAGCCAATTTTCGGCTACGTGATCAATCTAGCGGGCGCCAAGCGGGTTGACAAGTTTAGCGAGTCTCGTCGAACGAAGGCTGCCTGCCTCGGTGGGGCGGCGGTTCTACAGTCTCAGCACTTGATTGTTTTGCGTTTCTTGCCAATGCGACCTGCGGTTTCTGCCTTCTTGATATAGTCCATGGCCAAGGGCACTTTGCAAGCAGTCTCACCCATGTTCACCGATACCGTGCCAATTGTCTTGGCGGTTGCCTTGGCCTGTTTTAATTGCGGTTTTACGTAACTACCGACAGCGATTACGAAACCGTTCATCGTATAGCGAACGCGGCCTGGTGCGGCGTCGATGGTTTTAACGATACGGTCTAAGAGCGATTTGACTTCCGTGGTGTCCAGTTCCTCGTCTGCCGTGATCGCCAGTAGACCGGCGTAGGTCGACCAGCCGAC
>CAZXJC010000323.1:0-2776 GCA_964640885.1 uncultured Pirellulaceae bacterium
ACCGCTCGCATAGTTCCAACCAACACGCAATTCGAACCAGTCGGCTAACATACCCGCTCGCAACAAGGATTCCGGGTAAGAGTGAGAGCGAAGTTGGCTGGTCCCATCGTTGCTAAAACTATAGGTGTAACCAAGTTCCCATTGAGTGATTCCTTGCCCAACCGTCACAGCAGACTCGGTGAAATCCGGTCGATCACTGTTAAGTGTTGCACTGGGATCTGGGCCATTGGTAACGGTTCCGTAACTCCATTGGAACAACGTTGTTGGACGACAGCAGTCCTTCTCTCCTTGGACTACCGGTTCTTTGTCGGAACCAGCAACTGTGTTCACGACCGGTATGAGTCGCGATTCTGTCGGCAGCAACCCTGCCAATTGCCCGTAGCCAACTTGTCCGCTGGCAACCAAGGCCAGGAGGGCGGTCATTACTGACAGCATCCATCGGTAACAACAAGATATGAAATGATTGTTCACGAAAACCCTCCCTGATCAGCAACACCGCTCGACGCCGGACTCATAGGTGTTATCGGTATAATTCAGACACGTATAACAGCGTTTCCCGGCTACTCCGCCCGGGAATATGGCAAAAAACTGGCAGCCGTCGAGGTCTCACACCTCGGTGGGAAGGACAAGAAAAAGACCTTAAACACCACGACTCGCGGTAGTTAGCAATACAGCCGGTGATTTGGTCTCCTCGAAAACAGGACCAACGGGACGAAAAACGAACCGGCTTATACGAACCCTAGCAGATATAGGAGGCTGCCCAGGTTTTACGGCGTTAAGGATGATTGCTGACCGATTGGGCAAGCAGGCAGGTTGTCTTTGACTTTACGACTGACAATCAGGAACGAAAACTGGCTGGCGAGAGTTTGTTTCGCAGATTTTGGTAGAAATCGTTGACCGGTCCGATAGGCGTTTATAGGATGACGGTTAGTACAACATGGTGGGAAAACGAGTGATGATGGGAATGACCTACTTTAAGCGCTACCGAATGGAAATTCCGCTTGATCGGGATTTCGCTGCTGCGATCAGGTTGCCTGCCGGATATTGCCTGGTTCCCTGGAGCGAGGAGCTGCTCGAGGCGCACGCCGAGGCGAAATACCGGAGCTTTGCCTACGAGATTGATGCCAATGTATTTCCTTGTCTTGGTGAATACGAAGGATGCTTACGACTGATGCGGGAAATCACCCGCCGCGACACGTTTATGCCGGAAGCGACCTGGTTGCTTCAATACCAGGATGATCCAGAAAACGATCCCCAGGTTTGTGGCACGATCCAGGGCAGCGAGAACCGTCAAGGCTGGGGGGCCATCCAAAATGTCGGCGTGGTACCAGAGCACCGTGGCTTAGGCCTGGGAACCTGTCTTGTTTATGCCGCGCTCAATGGTTTCGGTGCCCGACGACTGCCAACCGCGATGTTAGAAGTCACCACACAAAATTGTGGCGCCCTGCGACTGTACGAACGCCTGGGATTTTACCGGACGAAGACCGTCTACAAGGTCGCCGACGTAGCTTACGCATAGCATGACTTTCAGGTCAGGCATCTTGTCGCGGGCAGGTACTAGTACGTATCCTATCTGGTGGTCCAGGTTGCTGGACCATCGAACCTGGCCAGTGGACGGATCACCGCGAGCAATCCCATGTTTTCTCATCAATTTGACAACGGCCTGGTACTAGTAGCGGAGCCCATGCAGTGGCTTGAATCGGCTGCCTTTACTTTCCTGCTGCCGGTTGGTGCCATGCGTGATCCGGAAAAGTCATTAGGGTTAAGCAACTACACATGCGAGATGGTTCAACGCGGCTGTGGATCACGTGACAGTCGCCAATTCATCCAGGACCTTGAGACGCTCGGTGTTGCCAAGTCAGCCTCGGTGTCGATCTCGCACACCAGTTTCGCGGCAGCCATGCCAGCCGGTCAAATTGAAGCAGCTCTGAAAATCTACGCTGACCTGGTTCGTCGCCCCCATTTACCCAGCGAGCAAATGGAAGAAGGGCGACTGGTTTGCCTGCAGGAGCTGCGCGCCATCGATGACGACCTGGCTCAAAAAGTCATGCAAACTGTTCGTCGTCAACAGTATGCTTCTCCTTATGGACGTAACGTCCAGGGGAATCACGATTCGGTGCAACAAATTACTATCGAGCAGGTACAACAACATTATCAAACCTGCTACCGACCCAACCAGGCGATCCTGGGAGTAGCCGGAAAAATTGAATGGGATTCCTTAAAAGAACACGTGGGTACTTTGTTTGCGGACTGGGAAGCGGCTGACCTGCCAGCCGTCGAAGAAGGGGATCGGGAATCTTCTTACGTTCATCTTTCCGAACAGTCAGAGCAAACGCACATCGGTCTCTCCTATCCAAGCGTCCCCTACTCAGATCCGGACTATTTCCAAGCACGCGGTGCCGTTGGTGTTTTGAGCGACGGGATGAGTTCCCGCCTGTTCACCGAGGTGCGAGAAAACCGTGGTCTCTGCTACACGGTTTACGCTTCTTGTCACACCTTGCGAGACCGGGGAGCTATCATCGCCTACGCAGGTACCACGACGGACCGCGCCCAGGAAACACTGGACGTGATGAGTGGGGAATTAATACGACTGAGCGAGGGAATCTATCCAGAAGAGCTTCAGCGACTCAAGGCCCGCGTGAAAAGTGCCCTGATCATGCACCAGGAATCAAGCACGGCTCGCAGTGGCGCGATCGCCGCCGACTGGTATTTCTTGAACCGGGTTCGCAGCATCGAGGAAATCACTTCAATCATCGACCAGTTAACCTGCGAGAGT
>CAZXJC010000324.1:0-9416 GCA_964640885.1 uncultured Pirellulaceae bacterium
CGGCGTAATCGTAACCGGCAGAGCTGTATGTTTCGATAGAATTGCCGTGCAGCAGGTCTGCGTAAGCTACGCCTGCCGATCCGTGGACCTCGGCCCGGTCATCCATGCCGCCGAGCTTAGTCCAGCTTTCCTCGGCCAGCGCGATACAGCCGTTTTCAAATTCAACCACGATCAGGGCATTGTCATCACCGCGTGTTTTGTCGCCATGGACTAGCGTGTTCATCTGTGCATAAACAGATTTGATGGCGGGCCGGCCCAGCATCCAGCGAAAGAATTCAATCGCGTGGCAGCCCATGTCCATGGCTACGCCCCCACCGCTTTTTTCCACGTCCCAAAAATGAGGCGCGTGGGGTCCACTATGTTTCTCGCTTTGTTTGATTAGCGTGGGTGTTCCCAGAGCACCACTGTCCAACAATTGTTTCAGGCGAACGTACTTTGGCGCGAAACAGAGTTCCTCGGCATACATTAGTTTCACACCTGCCACCTTGCAGGCCTCAATCATTTGGTCGGCTTCGGCCAGGTTCAGGCAAAGTGGTTTCTCGCAGCCCACGTGCTTACCGGCAGCAGCAGCTGCCACCGTCATTTCACAATGCAGGTGATTTGGTGCACCAATCACGACCATGTCCAACTCGTCCATCTCCAACATCTGACGGTAGTCGGTAAAGTGGTTCGGAATGTTGAAGTCACTAGCCAACTTCTCGGCATTGCCAGGGGTCGGAGATGCCACGGCTAGCAACTCAGCATCCCGGCACGATTGCAGTGCCTTGGCATGAATCGTGGAAATGAATTGTGATCCAATGAGCCCTACGTGAACGGGTGTTTTTGTCATGGCCGGAGATCCTGCTTTCGTGTCGATTAGCAAAAAGACAAAGATTACGAGCGATTCTTACGTACCTGGAAGGATGTCACAAGTAATCGCCAGTAAAGCCAGGCATTGTTTCTCCTGGTGTATCACCAAGCAGCAGCTGACTCCCCTTTTAGCTACGGTGTAATTTGAAGTCATGTGGCAGCGTTTGTCATTCCTTTGTGGTAAAATTGATTACCCACCATGGCGACGCGACAAACGGTGAGACAGCATGAACTTCAGCATTCCGCATTTTAGGTTTCCTACCACCTGGGTACCTTCGATGAGAGTAATCATCACAATCTCGTGTTCTCTGCTGTTCTTGGTTCCATGCATTGCCGTCTGTGCAGAAGAGACAAGCCCACCATCGCCTCAGGACATTGAGTTCTTCGAGAAGAAAGTCCGCCCCGTGTTGGCTGCCAGATGTTACACGTGCCACTCCAATCGGTCTAAGAGCGTTAAGGGGGGACTCAAGGTCGACTCGCGCGAAGGATTGATTGCCGGCGGCGACAGTGGATCGGCGATCGTTCCTGGGAAACCACAAGAGAGCCTGTTGATCGCAGCGATTCTGTACAAAGCGAACGCAGACTTCCAGATGCCACCGAAAGGTAAACTACCTGGTCACGAGATCGCAGCGCTGACCGAGTGGGTGCGACGAGGTGCTCCGTTCCCTGGAGGGACAACGTCAACGCCACAAGGCGATCGTAAAATTGACTTTGCCGCAGCACGAAACTTCTGGTCCTTCGTGCCGGTCGAAGAAAAACCATTGCCCAAGACCAGGCAAGCGGACTGGGCAAAACAACGCATCGACCATTTTGTCCTGGCAGCAATGGAGGCTAATGATCTCAGTCCGTCGAAGGAAGCGGACCGGGCAACGCTGTTGCGACGGATTACATTCGACCTAACTGGTTTGCCACCAACGCCGGATGAAGTTACAGCGTTTATTAACGACAAGTCGTCAGAAGCTTATGAAGCAGCGGTCGAACGCCTGCTCAACAGTAAACATTTTGGCGAACGTTGGGCTCGCGTTTGGTTGGATCTGGCCCGATACACGGACCGGACAGCGAATTGGCTCTACTCTACCGGCCAGGCTCACCTTTATCGTGACTGGGTGGTCCAGGCTCTCAATGATGATATGCCTTATGACCAGTTCGTGCACCGACAGCTTGCGACCGACTTTATGCCCGAGACGGGACCGGAAGATATCGCGGCACTTGGTTTTTTGGGACTCAGTCCGAATTACTGGAAGGAACTCCAGCTTCCCGCTGAGATTATCAAAGTCATCGTTGCTGACGAATGGGAAGAGCGGATCGACGCCGTTTCGCGAACTTTCCTCGGATTAACAGTTGCTTGTGCTCGCTGCCACAACCACAAGTTCGATGCGATCACGATGCAGGACTACTACGCTCTGGCAGGCGTGTTTGCGAGTTGTCGCATCAAGGAACGCCCTACGATCGACGAGGATCTATATGCACCCGTTCGCACTGCGAAGGTCGAGATCGCAAAGCACGAAGCGAAAGTCAACGAGTTAAGAAAGAAGAAACCACTACCCAAGGAAGAAATCCAGACCCTGTCGGCTAAGATTGCTGAGCTCAAAAAGACTCCACTCTTTAATACGTTGATGGCCCCGGCTGTAATTGAAGAAGCTCTCTTCATCGAACGCAAAGGTAAAACCGCGCAGTCGGGAACGAAGCTCGTTTATCAGCCCAGGCCTCAAGACTTGCACCTGTTTCTTCGCGGAAATCCAAATCGTTTGGGTGATCTGGTACCAAGACGCTTTCTGCAGGTTCTTTCTCCGTCTGATCAACCAACACCGTTTAAGACAGGGAGTGGACGACTCGAACTTGCACAAGCCATCACCAGGGATGCTCATCCGCTGGCAGCACGTGTTCTCGTAAACCGAATTTGGCTTGCGCATTTCGGACGTGGACTTGTCACCACACCAAGTAACTTCGGCCAGTCGGGAGAGCGTCCCACACACCCGGAATTGTTGGATGATCTCGCATCCCGTTTCATTGCAGGTGGCTGGTCCATGAAGAAGCTTCATCGCGAGATTGTTCTTTCAGCAACTTATCGCCAGTCCAGTCGCGACGACCGTTCCCGCGCCAAGACGGATCCCGATAACCGTTGGTTGTCTCGCATGTCCCGTACAAGGTTGAGCGTTGAAGCTTGGCGCGATGCGATGTTGGCTGTCACTGCTGAATTAGATGCTAAGCTCGGTGGTCCTTCGATAGACCTTGCTGACGCTTCCAACAAACGCCGAACGATTTACAGCACGATCCACCGACGCGAAATGTCGACGATGCTGCTGACACATGACTTCCCAGACCCGACTGCGCATAGCCCCAAACGCATCGGAACCACAACCACCTTGCAAGGCTTGCACGCCCTCAATGGGCCAATGATGCTCACCCGGTCAAAGGCCCTGGCAACCCGATTGCTGAACGAAAAACTTGAATCTGACACAGAGCGAGTATCGTTTGCCTACCAGCTGCTCTTTGCCCGCGAGCCATCAGAACGTGAAATAAAACTCGCCCTCGACTTTGTAGGAGATACCACGGGAGAAGCCCGCGAAAATAACTGGACACAATATGCTCATGTATTGCTGGCTTCCAACGAGTTTCTCTTCGTAAACTAGATACTTACAAGTTTATTTAACCAGCAGACTAATTTCATGCAGACCAATCCATTTCAACCAGTGTCCCGCCGACACATGCTTCGTCAGGCCGCCGCCGTTCCAGGAATGCTTGGCGCAACGGCATTCTTGTCACAGCAAAGCCTTGCCGAATCCACCGGCGGGTTGTTCCCCGATGGATGCCACTTTGCTCCGCGAGCCAAGCGAGTGATTCACCTGTTCATGAACGGCGGTCCGTTTCAAGGCGACTTGTTCGATCCGAAACCGGCGTTGGCAAAATACGCAGGTCAAAGGCCCGAGGGTGCGGACTTGCTCACGGAGCGTCCGACCGGTGGATTACTGCCATCGCCTTACAAGTTCAAGCCGTGTGGAGAAAGCGGCGTTCCAGTTAGCGAGTTGCTACCGAAGCTCAGCCAGCACATCGATGACATTTGTGTTCTACGATCGATGCACGCGGACAATCCAAATCACGGTCCCGCGCTGCTGCAAATGAACAATGGTACGATTCTGCCGACGCGGCCGAGTATGGGAGCGTGGTTCCTGTATGGCCTGGGCAGCGAGAATCAAGACCTGCCCGGTTATGTCGTGCTGTGTCCCGGCCGGCCAGTGCGATTTTCGATCCTTTGGAACAGCGCGTTTCTGCCGTCGTCTTGCCAGGGAACGTATATTAACCATTCATCGATCGATCCCAACAAAATGATTCCACATTTACGCAATACGAAGTGGAACCAGGAAACACAAGAACGCCAACTCAAACTTCTGCGAGCGTTGGACACGGAATCTCAACAGCGAAACGGACAAGATGATATCTTCGATGCCCGTGTCCAGTCGATGGAGACGGCTTTCCGAATGCAATTCCGCGCCAGCGATGCTTTTGATCTCAATAACGAAACGAAAGCAACCCGCGATAGCTATGGCAGTGGCCATTTTGCTAATGGATGCTTGCTGGCTCGTCGCCTTGTTGAACGTGGTGTACGTTTTGTCCAGGTGTATTATGGAAACGGACAACCGTGGGACACACACTCCAATCATGACAAGCAAGTTTCAAAACTATGCCACACCATCGATCAGCCAATTGCTTCATTGATGGCTGACCTCAAGCAGCGAGGGTTGCTCGAGGACACGCTGGTCATGTGGGGCGGTGAGTTTGGTCGTACACCAACGTCGGAGAGCGGCAATGGGCGCGACCATAACCATCACGGGTTTACGATGTGGCTTGCGGGAGGTGGTGTCCGAGGTGGAATGACTTGGGGTGAGACTGATGACTTTGGCTTTAAGGCGGTGCAAGATCGAATGCACGTTCACGATCTACATGCGACAGTTCTGCATTTGCTCGGCCTGGATCACGAGCGTCTGACCTACCACCAGGCTGGCCGAGACTTCCGTTTGACCGACGTGCATGGCAATGTTGTTAAGGAAATCATCGCCTGAATATTTTACACCTGTAAGAAATCTCCTGGAGAAAAACTATGAAATCGGTCGTCGCTGTACTTCTTAATACCCTCGCGGTTGTCGTCATGATCAATACAGTGTCGTGGTTGCCGGCCGACGAACTCCCCTCCGGGATCGTGGATGCGGAACGCGTGGAAGCAGCAACAGAGCTGGTTTTTACGGAGGGGCCGGCCTATCACCGGGATGGCAGCGTTTACTTTACCGATATCGCCAACAATCGCATTATGCGATTGCCACCAGGTGCCGAAAATGCCGAAACGTTCATTCGACCCAGTGGAAAAGCCAACGGCTTGATGTTCGACGCACACGGAAACCTGCTGGCGTGTGAAGGAAACGAAAAGGGTGGTTTGGGCGGACGTCGCCTGACGCGATTTGATATCGTTAGCAGGAAACGGACAGTGATTGTTGATCGCTTTGAAGGAAAACGATTTAACAGCCCCAACGATCTGTGTGTTGACTACCAGGGTCGCATCTATTTCACCGATCCTTACTACGGTCCCGATCGTGATGGCCTGGAACTCGATGTTGAAGGAGTTTACCGGGTCAATGCAGACGGGACCGGACTGGTTCGAGTGCTGGGAGCAGATCATATTGCCCGTCCCAATGGTATTGCGATTTCTGCCGATCAGAAAACTCTCTTCGTGGTCGACAATCATCCGGTGAAACCAGTTCGGAAACTGTTTGCCTTTGATCTCGATAAAAACGGGATGCCAACCGGTGACCGGAAGGAATTTCATGACTTTGGTAAAGGTCGCGGTGGTGACGGGATGTGCATTGATGCCGAGGACAATATCTATGTAACCGCGGGAGCGAATCGACTGTATGCGAACCAGAACACCGATAACCCGGCTGGTGTCTACGTCTTTTCACGAACCGGAAAAAAGCTTGGCGTGATTCCGATCCCGGAAGACATGGTGACCAATTGCTGCTTTGGCGATGGGGACCTGAAGACACTCTACGTGACCGGTGGAAAAACGCTCTGGAAGATACGGGTTAAGATTCCAGGAAAACTGACTTGGCCCGCTCGCCAGTAGTAGGTAGTTGGCACTCAGGCCAACAAGAACAGGTGACCTTCTCCAGAGTCAAGCGAAATCTGTAACCTGTTTGTTGACTTTCCCTTGCCTTTTCCAGGGGAGTGTCAATCATATCTACCGCGTCTCAACCTTTTCTTCAAAAATCCCAGTTTTCAGGGCATGGAGAAATTCCGACACCAGTCCCACAACCTCTGGGCTATCCGTCCACTCGCTAGGAGTAGAGTACTTTCCGTCTTTGGACTGAATCTCGTCGGGAACATTTCCCGAAATAATAAATATTAAATCTTCGCCTCTTCTTAAAGGTCTCTGCTCAGCGTCCGCGTGCAAGACAGTACCGTCAGAAAGAGTCATTACAATCTCCCTCGCAAACTGCTTGTCCCGCCCTAGCTGTTTCCACTCAACTTTCGTTACTTTCATACACTACCCCTGTTGCAGCTCGTTAAGCACCTTTGTTGCTTCAGCAAGATCTCTCTGTCGTACAATGACCTGGACGTCACCCGGAGCATGGGCAACAAAAGAAGCGGTATAACCACCAGTGGTAGAGGCCTTAATGCCGTGAGCTGCCAGACCCGTGACAATCGCTGCCGCGATGATGTCATTTTCCACGCGCGTCAGTATTTCAGGTTTATTGTCGTCAGTAGTCATTGATTGACTAAGCTAACGCTGTGCCGCAGTTGAAACAAGTAACTTCAGTTTCCTGAGGGCCAGCTCCGTTTAGAGCATTGCTGAGGGTACCGTGCCGCCGGGCAGCAAATGGACGGGACGTCCCGAGAGATTGTTGACGCTGTCGTTCGGCTTTAAATTCAGCGCATGGTAAAGAATGGCAGAGAAATCATTCGGTCCGATGGGATCGGAAATCGGGTGCTCTGCCTTACTGTTGGTAGCACCAATCACTTGGCCATGCTGGTAGCCGCCCCCGGCAAACAAGAGACTTTGTGCTTGTGGCCAGTGATCGCGTCCAGCATTCTTGTTGATTTTAGGTGTACGACCAAATTCTCCGGCGGTTACAACCAGCGTGTCGTCGAGCATCCCGCGTTCTGCCAGATCCTCGATTAGTACACCAACCGCTCGATCGTGACGGGGCATCTTGCTATCAAGAGCTCCCTTGATATTGCCGTGATCATCCCAGTAACCGGTGTTCAAGGAAACGAAACGAACGCCCGCCTCGACGAGTCGCCGGGCCAATAGGGCTTGCTCTCCCCAACCTGGTCCATAACGTTCTCGTGTCTTAGGATTTTCCCTGGAGAGATCGAAAGCGCGGCGAGCATCCCCGGAGAGGAGAATTTGTGCAGCGCGCTGGTTCATTCGATCCATGTTTGCAAATGTATTGGAAGTGTCTGTCGTCCGCTTTAACTTGTCGAATTGTTTCAACAGTGAAACCCGGTTCATGAGCCGGTCTTCGTGCATGCCATCCACTAGTTTGAAACTACCGTCACTAGCAGCTGGCAAGCGGCCAGCCTCATTCCCATAGCTAAAGCTGCCGGTACGGAACGGGTTGTAGGAAACCCCCAGGTAAGCAGCCCCATGAAATCCAAAGCCTCCGTCATTCATGTTGACCGTGGCAGGAACCCCCGGGGATTTTGAACCCAGCAAGTAAGATGAAATCGCACCCATCGAAGGATTGCGGGGGACGCGGTCCGAGCCGGTGGCTCCCAGGTAACCGGTGAGCATCCAGTGAGCAGCAGCCCAGTGGTCACCGTTGCCGTGCGTAAAGCTACGGATGATCGTACACTTGTCCAGAATCTTCGCCTGGTACGGCAGTAACTCGCCTACCGGAACACCAGCCAGTTTTGATCCAATGGATTGATAGGGACCGCGCACCTCCGACGGTGCATCCGGTTTCATGTCGAATGTGTCAAGCTGCGAGGGACCACCATGTTGCCAGATTAGAATAATCGAACGGCCCTTGGGTCGCTGAGCTTCAGCCTCTGCACGTAACAGCGCCGGCAGGGATAGTCCCGCAACTCCCAGCGAGCCAATTTGCATAAAACGACGGCGACTCAAATGATCGCAAAAACGGTCGTGTTTGCCGGTAATTTTTAGCATGATGCTGTCGGTGAGGTTAGGGACAGAGGTCTAAGAGAAATATCGAAAGATCTTCAGGTGGAAAATCAACTTATCTTTATTATACGGAGATTAAAAGGGGTGCTGCAATTGCGTTTTGTATCAGTCCGGCAGGTAAATTTAGTCTTCAGCGAGCTGTTGCGAGGGCTAATTGAAAACTGTTCGGTTTCACGTCATTATAGTAAGTAGAAACAGTAGCTAGCGAAGATTCTAAAAAGCAGTTTGGCCTGGAAAGAGAAAGTTGTTGTCAACATGGTTTTAAAGCATCTCTTTGTGGATCGATTGCGCTGGTTACCCGGACTGATAATTCTGCTCTTCCCAGTGGTGGTGTCAGCCGATGAAGCGGCGAAAAAATTCTTTGACCAGCAGGTGGCTCCCTTGTTGGTACAGCGATGCCTGGAATGCCACAACGGATTTGACTTGAAGGGCAAGTTGGATTTGTCCAACCACGAAGGAGCCTTGCGAGGCGGGGAAAGCGGTCCGGCCATTCATGCTGATCAGACTCTCAAGAGCCTGATCTGGGAGCGAGTTTCAAAAAAAGAAATGCCGCCAGAAAAACCACTACTGGCAAGCGAACAACAGATTCTCAAGAAATGGTTGCAGCAGGGTGCCCAGTGGGGAACCAATCCGATTAATGTGTTTCGTTTTACCACTGAAAAGCGGGCAGGGTATGACTGGTGGGCATTGCAGCCGCTCAAAACGGTTGCCGTTCCACCGGTTAAGAACAAGAGTCGGATTCGTAATCCGATTGACCAGTTCGTGCTGGCTCGGCTGGAAGCCCGGGGACTTGGTTTTGCCAGCGACGCTGACCCTCGCCAACTGGTCCGCCGCGTCTATTTTGATTTTCTGGGACTGCCGCCTGCACCAGAAGTAGTAGCTAAGTTTGCCGCAGATCCATCGGAGGCCGCTTACCAGCAGTTATTAACCCAGGTACTCGATTCACCTCATTACGGAGAACGCTGGGGACGGCACTGGCTGGACATCGCCCGCTATGGTGAAAGTGATGGGTTTGAGCGAAATAATCCGCGCAAGTATATCTGGCCTTTTCGCGATTGGGTAATTGAGGCGTTTAACTCCGACATGGGTTACGACCAGTTTGTTCGTATGCAACTGGCCGGGGATGTCATCAAGAGTAATGATCCTGACGGATTGGCTGCCAGCGGCTTTCTTGTCTCCGCTGTTCATAACACGGTGGTTGGTGGCAGTGAAATGATGAAGCGCCAATCGCGGGCCGATGAAATCGAAGAACTGGTCGGTACCATTGGCCAGACGTTCCTGGGGCTGACCGTTAATTGTGCCCGGTGTCACAACCATAAGTTTGATCCGATTGCGCAGGAGGAATATTACCAGCTGGCGGCCGCCATCGCGGGCTTTAGACACGGAACTC
>CAZXJC010000325.1:0-3308 GCA_964640885.1 uncultured Pirellulaceae bacterium
ATGGCCGGTCGAGTGTAAAGGCATCGATTCAGATCACGCGAACGACCTGGTCAAACAGCAATAAATCAACTTCCAGCCCAAGACCTGGATGCAGAAAATACTACTTGCTATCGAGTCGCAGAACGGCACCCCTCTGCAACAACACAATGTCGCGCGGCTGCAATTCATATTGGATCTTCTCGAGGGCGGCCGACAACTCCTCCACCGTGATGACATCCCCGTCGTCAAGATGTCGAACATCAAGCAGAACCCCCGGAGCAAAACACCATTCCAGGGGACCCTGGTCGATCGTCCGCGCCGGCTTGCCTGCCGATTGCGCACCGTAGTGATAAGGCGCATCGACATGGGTGCCGGTGTGAGTAATGGCATTGATGTGCTCGATCGCCCAGCCTTCTCCATCTGAATAGACCAGGTCCTCGGGCTTCACCCCAAAGAACTGCTCCATCTGCTGCAACCCTTTTTGATCGTGGGTAACGTAATCAATCTGGGCTGGCAGCGGCTCACTGACCGCACCATCCTGCAAGGGAACACTCAAATCGATCAGTTTCATCGCCGGCAACATGAACTGGTTGCTCCGCTTGACAGAAAATTATTTCCCTCGGCCCCAACACGTGACATCAAAGCTCTGGGATCGGATCATCCTTGGCTACATCCTTACCTTCCCAGTTCACCTTACCATCCTGGTAAAGCAGAATTCGGGACCGGCTGCCCGGGACCGGCTTGAGATTGATTTTCGGCAACCACTGGCGATGTTCTTTGATAATCGCCTGCATCCCTGGTTGCGACGCCAGGTTCTTCCACTCGTTGGGATCCTTTCGCATGTCATACAACTCTTGGCTCCCATCGGCATAGCTAATGTAACGCCAATGCTCTGAGCGAATCGCATGATTGTCATGATTGTGAGTCGTAATAGCTGGCCATTTCCGAGCTGCCCGAGCATTTTTCAGCTGGGGCAGCAAACTGTGGCCTTCCAACCCAGCCACCTCTGGCAACTCGCAGAGTTCGTTCAAGGTCGGATAGATATCGAGCAACTCAGCCGGTGACGTCACCACTTGCCCCTTGGCAACCCCCGGCCCTGCGAAAATGAGTGGCACACGGGTGCCATCGTCCCAGAGCGTGTTTTTTCCGGTAATCGCTTTTTCTCCCAAGTGCCAGCCATGATCGGACCACAAAACAATCACGGTGTTATCCGCAAAACCATTTGCCTTCAGAGCTGCCAAGACGCGACCGACCTGAGAGTCGACAAAGGTGGTACAGGCCATGTAGCTACGGCAAATATTCCGCCACTCATTGGCTTCTTCGAGAAATTTCAAGCGGCATTCGGGCAACTTCCAGTGCATGTACCAGGAGAAACGAGGCGTATCATCCCGATCGCCACGCAAGATTGGTGGCAGCACCGTGTCATCATCCGGGTACATGTCGTACCACTTCTGTGTCGTATAACAGGGAACGTGGGGAAGAAAGAAACCAACGGAAAGAAAGAACGGTTCCTTCGGTTTGTCTGCCAACCGGTCAACGGCCCACTGGGCGACCTTGTAGTCTCCTTTGTCTTCGTCCTTGTGTGGAAAAACACCCCAATCGACCAGTCGATGCTGGCTAGGTGTATTGACCAGTTTCTTGGCTGGCCGTGCGCCAACTCCGGCTGCCGGACCGAGCACATGAAATTCCTTGTCTGTCTTTTGGCGACCGTAACGGCCATGAAAAATCTTACCGGTGGAATAGGTAGTATAACCCTGGGCCGCCAGGTGCTGGGGCAAGGAAACCCGACTGGCCAGCGCTGGTACCTTGCGAAACCAGGGAGCGAGTCCATAAATACCGCTGGTCGAAGGTCGCAGTCCGGTTAGCAGGCTGGTCCTGGATGGATTGCAGAGAGGAGACTGGCAATGGGCATTCTTGAAAAGAGTTCCCTGGCCGGCCAGTCGATCGATGTGAGGAGTTTTGACCAGCGGATGGCCCCCCAGGCAGCCGATCCAGTCATTCTGGTCGTCGATGGCAATAAACAAAATATTTGGTTTCTCCGCAGCCTCCAAAACGTGTGTAAAGGCCAGCACCAACAACATGCTTACAGCAATCAATTTGCGAATCACAGTAACCTACTTCCTTCTTTAACGAGTACCCCAGGACAGTTTTATGCTTTGGAAACCTGTTTATACCACACTTATAGGGCAAACCGAATCGTTGCGATCACCCCCTCTGACCGGGCCTTGCTGCTGGCAATAAAAAACGCGACGATAACAGGCTAACGGCCAATGGCCAACAAACCCTCCCCCCAACTCTCCGGCCTTTTGAGATTCATGCGCGGCATCTTTACTTCTGACTTTCACATGTTCTCCCAGCGATCGGCGATCGATGGACTGATGGCAGAACTTGACCAGGCGGCCGAAGAGGCAGAGTTAATCGTCCTGGGCGGTGACATCGTCGATTTCAAATGGAGCCAACTGTCTGACCAGCAAACGACAGAGGCAGCAGCCCTGCAATGGCTAAGGGATTTTACCGACCGGCACCAGGGAAAACAGATCGTCTACGTGGCTGGCAATCACGATTGCGCTCCAACCTATCTTGACGACCTCAGGGAGCTCGCAAAGAACAGTCGAGATTTTGAAGTTTACGAATACTGGTATCAGCATGGTGACGCCCTTTTTCTGCACGGGGACGTCGTCCACACCAAGCCAACACAACCTCAACTGGAAAAGCGTCGCTCGCGCTGGGCCAATCACGGAAAACGGGGGAGGTTCAAAACCAGCCTCTACGACTTAGTGTTCTTGCTCCGGTTACCCTCACTGGCCAACCTGCTGATTAACCGCCCCCGCCGCATTTGCGCACGGCTCACCCGCTACCTCTCCAGCATCGGGCTGCATCCTGAAGGGGGAATTCGGCGGGTGTTTTTTGGTCATACGCACGGAATCGTGAAAGACTTTGAATTTGCCGGCCTGGTGTTCTATAACAGTGGAGCCCCCCTAAAAACACTGGCGTGCGAAATCCTCCGTTTCGAAACCTCCGGTGATGAAACCAATGGCAGATGACTCTAAATTAACCGCCGATTGCTACTCCAGTGGAGAGCGTGCCGGGATGGTCCGCTTTCAGCAATTGCGAGCGCGCTTATTAGACCCGCTCCTCCGATTACTGACCCGTATCAAGCTCACCGCCAACCACGTAACCCTCTTCTCGCTGATCATCGGCCTGGCTTTCTGCAGCGTCTGGTGGAAGTCACCCCAGTGGGCATTGCTCTGCTTACTCATCCACGTGCTTCTCGATGGTCTCGACGGACCCTTAGCCCGACACCAGGGTAAGGCCTCGGCAAAAGGGTC
>CAZXJC010000326.1:0-6185 GCA_964640885.1 uncultured Pirellulaceae bacterium
AAGAGCGCCGCCAGGTTTCAGAACTCGAAACGCTTCGCGAAGCACAGGGTCCAGGTCGGGGATGTGCTCCAGCACACTATTGGACAGGATGGTGGAAAGGGAGCCGGCTGCAAAGGGAAGCGTCGCACCCGAGGCTTGGTAGGTTCGTTGATAGACTTTCTTCCTGCTCTCCCGCAGAAGCTCTGTCCGGCTGAAATCGACACCATGGTCAATTTTGGCTTCCCGGCCGAAAAGCACTTCAGCGAAGGTCCCGTCTCCGCATCCCAGGTCGAGGAGGGGCCTCTCCAGAGATCGTCCTTCATAGAGTTGACACTCCAACGCCCGCTCTAAAGCCAGCGCGAGAGGTGTTCGTGCGGCGTATTCGAAGACATGATCTCGGTCCGTAAGAGGTTGGACTAGAGAAGAACCCATCGGTTACACGGCCAACGACTCAAGTGTGTCGCAAATGAAGTGGACTTCCTTCTGCGTCAGCGTTTCGTAGACCGGCAGGACGAGCGATTCCCGGGAGATCCGTTCCGCAACCGCCCATGCGCCAGCATACCGCTGGTAGGGTGGGAGTGTCGGAACGAGGGGAAACATCGGCCGCGTCTCGATGCCCTTCTGCTGGAGCGCCTCACGTGCGGCCGCGCGACCTAGGGGGAAATATGCCAGGTCGAGGTGAATGGGCTGCTCCCAGAGGGCGACGCCCCCCCTCGCCGGGGCGATGGGTCGGGAAACGCCCGGGATCGACGAGAGTCGCTCGTCGTAGGTCTTCGCGATGGCACCCCGCGCGCCGAGAATCTCCTCGACTCGTTCGATTTGTGCACATCCGATGGCCGCCTGCAGGTTGGTGAGCCGGTAGTTAAATCCGACCACATCGTGCCAGTAGTGACGGCCGGGCCGGAAACCGTGATTCCGCAGAATCCGGATCTTCTCTGCGAGCGCCTCGTCCCGTGTCGCGATCATTCCCCCCTCTCCGGTTGTCAGCGTCTTGGCCGACTGGAAGGAATAGCAGCCGAGATCTCCGAGGGTTCCCAGGGCCGAGCTTTCATACCGAGAGCCCAGCGCCTCTGCGGCGTCCTCGACCACTGTCAGAGAACGTTCGGAGGCGAGATCGAGAAGGGGCCTCATCTCGCAGGGGGTGCCGAAGAGATGAACCGGGAGGATCGCCTTGGTCTTCTCGTTCACGGCCTTGCTGGCGGCCTCGGCGGAGAGGCCCCAATTATCGGCATCGCTGTCTACGAACCGGGGCGTGGCCCCGCAGGCGACGACCATCGCCGCACAGCCCGCAAAAGTGAGAGCAGGCAAGATGACTTCGTCGCCGGGGCCGACGTCCGCCGCCAAGAGAGAAAGGTGAAGCGCTGCAGTGCCACTCGCCACGGCAACGGTGTGGGGCGCCCCGAGGAAGGCGGCCATATCCCGTTCGAATCTCTCAACGAAGGCGCCGCCGGAGATCCACGTCGAGCGAAAAGCCTCTTCCAGGTACTTGCCCTCATTGCCGTGAAGGACGGGGCGGGCCCAGGGGATCTTCCAATCGCCGTTCATTCATTCTCCATCGCGGCCTCGAACCGGGCGTCGACGAAGGGATGCAGCTTCTTCCTCCGCCATTCTTTCGGCGATCTCCACCGACTCTCTTCGCTCTGCTCGTCCAAGTGCACTTCGGTCTCTTGGACGGTCACACGAAAGAGTGTCGTGATCCCGTGACGCGCCGCCGGTTCTGGACCGTCCTCGAACATCCAGTCGAAGGTGCCGAGTTCCGTAACCCGAACGGGGACCAGTCCGGTCTCTTCTTTCAGCTTTCGGACGACAGCGTCCACTCGGGTTTCGCGATAGAGCACCCTTCCGCCGGGGAACCACCACTCGGCCCGAGCCGGTTCGTGTTTTCGCCGAAGCAGCAGCACGTGTCCCGCTTCGTTCTCCACGTAGAGATCAACGCAGGCGATCGGAAGAAGGCAGCAGATTTCGTGGTACTGCTTTTCAGGGATCTTGGGGGCAAGGGTCATTCATCCTCCAACCCGACCACCCGCACTTCCGGGATGGGAAGGATAAACTTTCCGCCTGAGCTCAGGTACTTTTTCTCGCGTTTGCGGAACTCCGCGACGAAGTGGTACGGGAGCACCAGGAAATAATCTGGACGGTCGGATCTTCCCTGTTCTTCCGAGATGATCGGGATGCCGGTGCCTAGCATGTGCGAGCCCCACTTGTCTGGATTTCGGTCGGCCGCGGCAGGAATCACCGTGGCATCGATTCCACAATACTGAAGAATGACGTTTCCCTTCGTGGAGGCGCCGTAAACGTAGACCTTCTCTCCGCGTCCGTGGATTTCTTCGATCAGACGCTGGACGTCGGAACGAACCCTCGTCGCGCCGGCGCGAAAGGCCTCGTACGGCACTTCAGTATCGAGGGATATCCGGGATTCTTCGGCTCGCGCCGCCGCGAAGCGGGCAGCGCGCTCGACAGGAACAGACCCCGCGCTTTCTGGCCGCAGGAACAGTCGGAAGCTTCCGCCGTTGATGTCGTTGAACTCGACGTCGTGAAGCACCAGCCCCGCGTGGGAGGCCATCCATTCGATTTGGCGAAGGGCGTAGTATTCAAGGTGCTCATGGCAGATCGTGTCGAACGAGTTCGTCTGGAGCATCCGGACCACGTAGGAGAGCTCAATCACCCAGACGCCGTCCGGCGCGAGAACGGAGGCGACCTCGCGCGTGAATGCGAGCGGGTTCTCCAGATCGTACAACATCGCGATGCTTGTCACGATGCGGGCGGGCCGGTTGGGGCGCGCCAGACGGTACAACTCGGCCGAGAAGAAGAACTTCTCAACTTGGATTCCATGACCGAGGGCGTACTGGGTTACATCGCCGGCGGGATCGAATCCGATGCGGTCGGGATCCTCGGTCGCGTAGGATTTCAGGAGCGTGCCGTCGTTACAGCCGATGTCCAGGACCGTGTCGCCCGGCTGGAGTGCGGCCATCTTCTCCGCCTTGTGCGCGATTTCCCTAAGATTGTCCCGCATCGTCTGGTTGACCGCGCTGCGGTAACCGTAGTTGGAAAAAAGGAGCTTGCGCGAGAGTGTGTGCCGGAGTTGAACCAGCCCGCACGCCTTTGCGTCGTGAGCCGGGACGCAACGGACCAGATCGAGGGGATAACGATTTCGGAAGAGGCCCTTTTCCTCCTCTTTGAAGAAGGCACCTGCAATGAATTGGTCTCCAAGAGAGACGATCGGCGCGAGCGACGACGACCCGCAAACGCGACAGGCTGTGCATTCCTGAAGGACGGGAGACGCTGTCAGAGGTTCAAAGATTGGTTTGGCCGGTTCCACCATGATGAGAAGAGACGGATTCGCATTCTATCATCTCTCCCGATGGCGAAGAACTTTAGAAGCGGTCACCTAGGACCACTTACGGCCGTCCTTCTTGAAGCGACGGTGCGCTTCGCGCGTCGGCATGGGAAAGTAGGACCCTTCCCCCTTCATCGGCTCTGCCGTCACGGGCCCTTTGTCGAGCCGGGCGATGGTCTCGCAGAGCATACGTTCCGCCCGGTTGGTCACCTCAGTGTAGAGCCCGGTGACGGTCTGGTCTTCGGTGAGGACAAAGCGTTCCTGCGAGATGATCTTGCCAAGGTCGATTTTGGGAGAGAGCTTGCTGACCGTAACACCGGTTTCTTTCTCGCCGTTGGCTAGAGCCCAGTAAAAGACCTCGAGGCCTCGGTACTCCGGCAGAAGCGAAGGGTGTGCCCCGATGGCGCCGAGCCGGGGAATTGAGAGGATCTCCGCCCGGTAGAGATGCATAGTGTAGAGGGAGACTAGGAGATCGGGTTGGAAGTCGCGGATGCGCCTGAGGGTCGCTTCGGAGTTGATGTCACGCGTGGAGACGACGGGAAAACCCCTCGTTTGGCACGCGGCGCGGAGCGTTCGACCGGACCACTGGTGCTTCTTCATGTCGAGGAAGCGGCGAAGACAGAAGCGGAAGCTGGCACGGGTCAGCAATTGCCACAGCGAACCGATGAAGCTCTTTCGGTAGAAGAGCCCTTGAGTCAAGGCGAGTAGAAACGATCGATCCGGAAAAGCCGAGACGATGCCCTCGAAGAGTTGTCGCGACCCGTGGTTGTCGTGGCCGACTAGGACGACGTTGCGAATGCGGGAGGAGGGCAGGTCGCTCATGTGTTGCAGGGATCCTAGCCCGAGTGCATCGCGGTAACAATCGAATTTCAGGAAGGCGTGTAAAATTTCTGATTGAGTAAAAAACTATACTCTTTTTCTCAATGCTCACATTGAAACACCCATATCTCCTTAAATATCAAGGGCACCTCCTTCCCGCCGGGCTCCTCTGCCTGATCGTCCTGGTTTTCTGGGCAGGGTTCGCCTCTCAGCACGTGCACCGCTTCCCGGAGTACAACGTTTCCGAGGTTGAAGCGATCCAACAGGTTGATCCCTTGTCGATGTGGTTTTGGACCGACTACAAGTCCTTCCATCGCTACACGCCCACGGGGTTGCTGCTGATTGGGCTGCTCGACAGACATATCATCGCTCCGCTGGCGGGGGTGGACTTCAGCGACACCGATGCGGCCGTTCGAGGCGAACGGTTTATGTGGATCTTCCATTTGAGCTTTGTCGGCATAGCGTTCCTGACGTACACGCTGGTCTGGAAGCTCTTCGGGCATCGGTGGATCGCTTTCCTAGCTGGCCTCTACTTCGGCGTCAATAAGGCCTTCTTCTATTTCTACTTGTACACCGACACGATCGCGGAGTGCATGCTACTGCTCTACGCGATCCCGCTGCTGCTCTTCTGGCGGACCTATTTGCGATCAGACCAGCGCAAGCATCTCGTGGGGTTTTACGTCTTCTTTGCGCTCTGTGTCGGGGCATGGGAGCAGTGGGTGAACCTGTTGGCGTTTCTCATCTGTTTTACGCTCTATCAACGATTTCGAGCAGGGAAATGGAACCGCAAGGCGCTCTTGCATGGGGTGGCGGTGCCGAGTCTAGTTTTCGTGGTGTTCGTGACGCTTCGCTGGCCCACGATGATAGAGGAGGTAACGGTGCCTCGTGAGGCACAGTTCGTCTTCAGCTATCCAAAGGTCTCGATGATGGTGGAGGACATGGCGGTCAACACCAGTCATCACATCGCCGACACGGTGGACTCGCTTCTCTTTCCGTGGCCCATGATGTCGCAGGCAGTCCTTCACAACTACGACATGCGGGAGTGGAACCGTCACAACGAGGTTTTTCCGTACGGTTCGATGCACTACCGGTACATGACGGACTGGTATTCCGGTGTGCTCTTGGGAGCCTTCATCATCCTGACCGTCCTACTCCTGCGCCGTTTCCGCGAGCGAGGGGAGATTGCGTCTGCGGGTGCGATCGGGCTGATTTTGATCTGGACCGGTTTCCTAGTGCACCTGCCGATCATGTACCGGGAGGTCTTTGTGATGCCGGGTCGTCTCCTAGGATACAAGCACGTCCTTTCACTGCTTGGCGCCTCGATCCTCTTGGGGTGGCTCTTGATGCAGGTTCGGGGCCGGATCCGGAGCGCGGCGTGGTCGCGCGCGTCGGTGGTGCTCCTCGCGTCGTGGATTCTCTTCTGTTCGGCGACGAAGATTCTCCTGAGTAAGAGCCTAGCGTACCCTTGGTAAAGGAGGGGGCCCAGCAGCGAAGCGTTATTGGAGTCGTCGGTGGACTTGTACGACGTCCGAGACTTTCTCAGTCACGCCAACATCACGACGACCTGACGGTATTTACGGATTCCGCCAGTGTGCCGATATTCACCTCTTCAGTCGGGATTCGAATTCAGATGGAGACGACTGGTGGCACAAGGTATGGCGAGCTGTCTGCGTCCATCGAAGGGCGATCCAGCTCACGCACGCGCTGGCGTATACGACCGTTAGACCAGGAACAACCCCACCGTTTTCAACAGGGACACCACCCGGGGTTTTGAAAGAGGTAAGAGCTCACGGAGCGGTACTGAAGGTCCCACCATTAGTACGCTGAGGTTCGGAACGCCCGCTCGCCCGTTGTAAAATGGCTAGATTCTGACGAATACAGCTATGAGTGCCTCTAACCCATTCAGCATCATGCGACTCCACGCCACACTTACAGCACTGCTAGTCTGTCTCTGGCTCCTCCCAGCACTCGCCTCGGCTCAGGGGCAGACTCCCACGCTCGGGAATTAAGGCAAGGACGCACCCTGTGTGCCGACACCGCAGGAACTGGT
>CAZXJC010000327.1:0-3820 GCA_964640885.1 uncultured Pirellulaceae bacterium
CGATGGGCGGGTTCTGACCGGAATCGTGAACGAAGTGTCTCCGCAGCTGATTACGGTACAAACCGCCAAGGAACAGGTTCGCCTGCAGAAAACCGATGTGGAGCAGGTCAAGAAGTCATCACTTTCGTTGATGCCTGATAACCTGCTCAAAGATTTGAGTGATCAGCAAGTGCTTAACTTGATACGTTACTTGGCTAGTCCCCGGCAGGTCGGACTGTCGACACGCGGTGGTAATTTATCCCCTGTGGGTGTAGAGAAATAGTCTAGAAAGAATAAAGCGATGATCGTTGAAACGAAGCGACTGTTAGCAGGTTTATTGGTGTGTGGTCTGCTCTTGCCGGTCCCGGTGTTGGCCGAGGGGGAGTGGCAGAAAGAACAGATTTACCAGGGAGCCGGTTGTGCGACGGCCGTTGCTGGCGATTTTACCGGCGATGGTAAGCTGGATGTGATATGCAGCGCAGGGTCCAAAACGCGTTTATTGATTGCTCCGAATTGGCGGGAGGTGATCCTCCCCCATCAGCCAGCCAACTTTATTCATAGCGCGGTCATCGATGTTGATCGCGACGGTGACCTCGACTTTCTCGGCTGCCGGTATCAGCCCGGTTTGATTGTCTGGTTGGAACAACCGGCCAAGGGAGCCAGCCAACGCTGGAAAGAACATGTGATCGATGACCAGGTAAATGGGATTCATGGCTTACTGGCAGGCGATGTAGATGGGGACGGGCATCTTGACCTGGTAGCGAACAGTGCCCAGCCGAAAGGTCCCTTTCCTAATTCGCTGGTCTGGTACAAGTTTACCGTCCCCAAAAATGGCCAGGTAACGTGGCAGCGACACGTGGCAGCCAAAGGCGATGCCCCGGGGCTTAGTCACTACATGGGATTGGGCGACGTCGATGGGGATGGCCGAGCCGACATATCTGCTGGTGCCAAGGGTGGCCCTAGTGATACTTCCGGAATGGGAAACTGGTTTGCCTGGTGGCGAGCGCCGGCCAAGACAGGAGGCGCCTGGAAGAAAGAGATGATTTCGGACCAGGAGCCGGGAGCGACCAATATTCATCCGGCCGATGTGAACGGAGATGGCAAGATGGATTTCCTGGCCTCGCGCGGACACGGTCGCGGGGTCTACTGGTTTGAAGCTCCCAAGTGGCAGCGTCACACGATTCATCCGACGCTGTTTGGCCCGCACTGCCTGGTGGTTATCGATATGGACGGTGATGGGGATGTCGATGCGGCGACGTGCGCCAAGGATGACAAGCAAGTGGCTTGGTTTGAAAATGATGGCAAGGGGAAGTTTACGACCCATATCGTGGGACGTGAGCAGGCAGCCTATGACATTAGAGCGATCGATTTAGACGCCGATGGGGATCTGGACCTGCTGGTTGCTGGCCAGGCCAGCCAAAACGTAGTCTGGTATCGGAACCCGCGGATCTCGAAGCGCTAGTCTTCGGCAGTCGCTCTGGAAGGTCTGGCATGCAAGATCCAGAACTGAATGTCGAGGCAGAGAATCCTAGCCTTCTGCGGGCGCTGGGGCTGGGGATGGCGGTCGCCATCGTCGTTGGCAACGTGATTGGTTCGGGAATCTTTGCCAAGCCGGGAGAGATTGCCGAGGCAGGGCGAACCTTTCCGCTAGTTATCACTGCTTGGGTCGTAGGGGGTATTCTTAGTTTCTTGGGTGCACTCTGTTTTGCCGAGTTGAGTGCCATGTTGCCCCAGGCAGGGGGCATGTACGTCTACTTGCAGAAAGCCTACGGCCGCTGTGTCGGGTTTTTGCAGGGTTGGAGTTGGTTTCTTTTCACGAAGCCCGCGGCGATTGGCGCCCTCTCGATGATCTTTGTCGAACACCTGGAGGCGGTGGGGGGAGTGAGTATTTCTACGCCTGGTGCCGTTGCCGTGGCAGTGATTCTCATTAGTGGACTGGCCCTGATTAACGTGGCCGGGGTTCTCTGGGGTGGTTGGGTCCAAAATATTACTACGGTTGTGAAGGTTGGTTTCGTCCTGTTTGTCGCTTCCCTGCCCTACCTGATGACACTTTTTGGCGAGCCAGGATTTTCTGCTGAGTTGATTGGCCAGTCACTGCCGGTGACTGAACAGACGCCATCCCTGGCCAGTCGCTTTGCTGTTGTACTGTTGGCAGTGATGTGGGCCTACAACGGCTGGCACGGAATTACGCCGGTGGCGGAGGAGATTCGTGATCCGGGACGTAACATTCCTCGCGCGTTGTTAACCGGTACCGTCATCCTAACAGTCCTGTATGTCTCGGCGAACGTTGCTTATCACAGCGTGGTCCCGATGTCGGAGATGGCTGAGCCGGATAACCAGGAGCGGGTAGCCGTCTTGATGTTTGACCGTTTGTTGGGGCCGCGCGGCGCGATGCTGATTGCCTTGGGGGTGATGATCAGTACCTTTGGTGCTATCAATAGCAACATGTTGCTCGGTCCGCGGGTCCCCTTTGCCATGGGACGGGACGATCCACTGCTGAGATGGTTGGGTGCGGTCCATCCACGTTTCCGAACACCGGCGAGGGCCATCATGCTGCAGGCGTTAATGGGCGTCCTGATGCTTATCGGCTCGGCTTGCCTGGTCCGTTGGGTGCCTTCGCTGCAGGGAAAGAGTATGTTCTCGATCCTCACCGGTTATATCATCTTTGCGTCCAGCCTTTTCTATATGCTGACGGTCGCGGCAGTCCTGGTATTGCGTAAGAAAATGCCGAACGCTGAGCGACCCTTCCGTTGCCCGACTCTGGTGCCGTTTCATTACCAGGCCTTCTATAGCTGGTTCTTGTACAACGTCTACCGAAACAAACCGGTAGAAGCCAATATTGGCATTCTGCTTAACCTGAGTGGCCTGCCCGTCTTCCTGGCCGGTTTGTGGTGGGCTAAGCGCCAGGCCAGGTAGATTTCACCGCTTGCTATCTTGAGGCACTCTTTGTCGCTGCAAGCAATAAAAAACGGGCCGTACTCCGCGAGGAGCACGACCCGTTTAAGTTACGCATTTAAGCGAATAACTGCCGGCTTAGGGTTCAAAACCGCCAACCGGATCGCCATCACGTCGACAACCGAGACGTTGGTACGTCAGGTAGTCGAGCGTTTCAGACAGCAAGTGGACCGAACCGTCTGCGAAGACGAATTGGGCACCACCCTTGTGCAAGGACTTGAAGCCCTGGCTAGTCTGACGATTTCGCCAACCGTTGCAGTTTTGGGGTTCGGGCCGGAAGCCACGTTCCCAGAGACCGACGATCGGGTAATTAATGGGGGCACTGGTTCCCGTCCAAAGGGAGTTGAAGTGCATCCAGCCATTGCGATGATAGTTACCCTTGGAAGGGATAACTTCACCCATGGCGATCACTTGTGCCGTACCATCAACGATGTCACGGATTTTGGCACCCCAGTGACCACGTGAGTAGACACCCGAGAGTTGACTCGAGCGTGCATCACTAGCGAGGTTACTACGGCCTGTGCCGAAGACGTTACCCGGGTAATCGTTACACCAGCCACCACGCGAGGTGATGCGGTTGGTGCCGATGGAGGTACCATAACAAGAGATGGCTCGGGCTGTCTTAGGATTGGTAAACGTCGTATGGGGATCAACATTAGCGGAGGGACAAAGGAATGAAGGAATAATTTCCGCGCGATATTGAACACCGGTCAATGCGTTTACTTGGAGCCAGAATCTGTTATTGGGAGGACCAGTAACAGCTGGACTGTGAAAGTCAAGTTGTTTGTAGATGGTGTCCTGTTCCATGAAAGGAAGCAGTTTCACCAGCACGCTACCACGTTGAGTGGCGCTCCAACGGAAGCCATTGTTGGACTGTCGCGTCCAA
>CAZXJC010000328.1:0-4330 GCA_964640885.1 uncultured Pirellulaceae bacterium
TACTCCTACTTCTAACTTTCTGCTTCTAAAACTATAAAGTCGACTAAAATTCGGTTGGTAGAGCTCTACCTCATCTTTTCACCGCATCATATTCGGGATTTCCATTTGTTCGGAGTGACGACTCTCTACACCCAGAATAGCATTTTTACACTTAAGCACCATAGCAGTTCGCTGTCAATCAATAATTAAACCCCAGCTAAAAAACGTTGGTCAATGTGTCCATGCTTTTCTGCAGACCAGATAGCAGGTTGGTAAGTTGTCTGATGACCCAGAACCTGTAGGTTTCTATGCTAGAGATGACGCTGATGATGGTCCAGAAACCGCCCACCACGAATTCTCCCACAATTAATCCCAGGAAGAAGGGTATCATCCGGGTGTGTGTTTTTATACCACCGTAGCGAAGAATAATCAATTTTGCCAGCCAGCTAATGAGCAGACAGGACCAGACCAAGTGCATGCCCCACATGGTGATAATGGCGAATGCAGCCGGATGAATCGGCCACTAGAGGAACCTCAGGCGCATCATCGATAGCAGAAGAGAAAAACAAAGCCGATCAAGGTAAATGGCGCAGCCGGATAGTCGGTTTCGCGGCTTGTTATTAACCCACTTGCTAAGCCGTTCCCACGGTTCTAGTCCGACCGCACGCCATCAGTCGTGATGATAACTGGCCGTCAGCAAGGCCCAGAACCCAGCTATGGTTCCAACAACGGTGGCCCATAGCGCAAACTAGCTTTTTACTCTCTATCCGGGTTCGCTCTGTCATCTTAAACCCCTCTAGTTGATGAGCCCTCAGATGGCTCCGATAGGCCCGGTTAATGAGCCAGAAGAGAGAGAACACGGTTAACGACTGCCTATGAATCTAACTAGGATTTCGTCCGGCCCCGAAAAATATAGGTCGTGAACCGGCGTTCCGAGTTCAGCCCTCATCTGGGTGACTGCCGTTACAATAACAAAATAGAGGCAAAAAAGGTCAACGCCACGCCGGTGGGCATGCACCCCGGATGACAAACCACACAATCAGCAAGACTCCGACGATGACCCCTAACACAGCAGTTCGGTAACGCATTGGTTCATCGGCATCGTCCAACTGTTGATAGGTCAAGGCTGTTGGCAATGGCACAGTGACTTTACGCCAGACCCAACCCAGGTGTCTCCGACTCAACCAGACAGCGATCAGGCATAAAGCCAGATATCCGCCGGAAGCCTGTTCTTTGATAAACGGAAAGCGGGACAAGCCATCGGCGCCCAACGCACTATTTTCTACCATCAACATTTTCCAAAACAGAAAAAAGAACCAACAGGGGAAGGATAGGTTCAGCAGAATGAAAAGCCCATGCCCATAACGCTTCACGGCTTATTAGTGATTCCGTTAGCGATGCACTTTGAGGATCAGATAAGGAACAGAAGGGAGGACGAAGGATAAACCGTTCAGCAAATCGACCAGCGCTGCAATCGAAAACCCGATCCAGAACAGCTTTCGAAGAAACAGGTCTGTTTTAGGATTGCTCATTTCCAACGGTAACTGGATGACCGGATAGCTAAGGCGCTCGGTTTCAGCTCACTGCCTACGCAAAATCACGTTCACACACAAGGTGACGAATAGTAACACGGAGATGAACGACGACCACCTGGCGATTGGGCCAATCCATCCAAGCAGATGAGGCTGGGCATAGAACGAGGAATCACCTTGATAGTAACCCTTCAATACCTGTTTGTCGCTGACCATCAGTCAGGGTAAGATCTCATGCCAGAAAAGGACTTTCCATTCATGACCCACAATACCCGAAGAGATATTGACCATCATGTAGACGACCAGTAATTCCTGTTGGGAAAGTGCCTGTGATCGTGACAATCGGCGGAAGCAGAATTTGAGAATCAGCAGGAAGAGATAGGGGCAAGATGGCGTTGAAGAAAATGGAGATATTGGTCGACTGGCCAGAGTTGTGAACCAACTCCATCATTGCAATCCCATAGCTATTCAAAGGCATTAACAGTAGGCCAATGATGATGGACCGAACAGTTACCCTTCTATATTATCATCGACAGATGTTCTATTGGCAAAAACGGCTTGTGTAAGGAAACACAAAATTAAAGAAGCTCACTTTGAATTTGAGAGTCGGCAGCATTAAAGCGAGCCTTTGGGTTATCAAACGAGGCATGACTCTAACATATATGCAAGAAGTCTAGCACTGTTTGACATCTGTCAAACTTTATTGTTAAGGTTTTCTTTGGAACAGAAAGTCCCTTTGTGGAAAGGTTTTTGTTGGTACGACAAACCAAATCTCGATTTGGTTGCGCGATGAGCAGGATTTTGCTGTGTAGACCAATCGGATCGAATGACTTTTCGTCTGTCAGAAAATTAGCCCGGTTGGCATGAATTTCTGTATGGCCTTTTCAACCAGCACTAATAAGCCAAGCAAACGTCCTCATTTTAATCTCCACCATTTTTCTTCAAATACGAATTGGGCAATAAGTCTATCCATCAGATTATTAAACATCTTGGACTGCCGGTCAGTGTAATTGGTCGGAAACTTCCGCATTATCCACCTTGAAACGCCCCTCCGGGGACGCCAACTTTAGTAGCATCTGCTTCTTCTACACAGAACTAGCATTACCACTTGAATGTGGGTTGTGCCCTCTCAACAACAGATTATCTTTCAATAACACGCCGTCGCCATTTTCGGTTCCGACGGGCATGTAGTGAATCACTATCGCACGTCGATCACGGTCGGACCGATTCGGCTGGGTTTGGTGGGCTGTTAAGCCGGGATGCACCATGGCGTGACCAGCTTTGAGCGGGACCGAAACGGCTTTACTTTCGGCCGCATCGATGAACAGCAAAGCCGGCAGTTTTCGATCTCCGGTTTTAGCACGTGCATGACTAACGTGTCCGGCTACATGACTCGCCGGAATGACATTCATGCAACCATTTTCCTGGTCTGCATCATCAAACGCGATCCAGATACTAACGAGGTCTGCTGGCTGACACCGCCAATACCCATTGTCTTGGTGCCAGGGCACAGCCCCACCGATTTTAGCCGGTTTGTATAGCGCTTGATCGTGAAATAGCTGGATATTTTCACCGATCAGACTCCCGGCAATGTCGAGCAACGGTGCGTAATAAAGCAGATCTAGGAAATCTTTACTCTTCTGCCACATCTCCATTACTTGCAACATCTCGCTTTCATGCTCGTCTTCAGTCGCGTCAGTTATCGATTCTGTGACCGACAAGTTGCGCAATCCCTGTCCTGAGGCGCCACTTTGTTCGCTAAATACCTGGTCGTAAGATTTTCGCAATTGCTGAAGATGATCTTCCTCGATCACCCGATGTGGAATCTCTAAGTATCCTCGTTGTTGGAAAGTCTGTACATCTCGTGTTTTCAGTTTCAATTGTCTGTACTTCTGTCTTTACCTTGCTAAAGGAGAGACCGGTTGATATTCGAACGACAAAACGATTGGAGGGTATTGTCAATCACTAATTTACTAAATCTACCGATTCTCACGCTCAATATCGGTTACCACTTCAAAGGACTCGACCAGATTGCGCGGCGGTCGGGCAGGACGCGGCCTGTTGGAATCAAAAGCTTGAAAGATTACCATTTGATGGCGGTCGATTTGGTACTGTCTAACGCTTCGTGTTTTTGCAAAGCCAGAGACCCAGGTTCTGATCATCAATTGATCGCTGGCAAAGGTTGGTCTCAGATATTCCAGATAGTGAGAACGGGCGAACCAACCCGCCTTTATCTCTTGATACCGTTCTGGTGACCAACCATTGGCACTGGAATGATCGCTGGCAATATCTTGGCATCCAATGAAGATAGATCGTGTTGTTAACGTGGCCGTTGTCGTCGATAACTTCTGGTGAAACGATGATCGTCTGCTGGTAGATCCTGATCATTTTTTAGGTGTCTATAATCTTTTAGGATATCCACAACCGGATGCTCTGTTTGTTGGATGTAGGAATCGACACTTAAACTTGGTCGGGTCAAAAGTCTCTTTGGAAAGAGCACTGCAAATAGCGGCAGCATATGTTTCGACGGTGTCCCGTTCCTCAGCAGGAAAATTCTGAGGCCATCTCCCCTAGTTGATGATTACCTCTCGGCATGTTTCCTCTTGTTGGAGGTTTTGCTTCTGGATAAGACTTTAGACGATCACCATCTAAAATGTGAGGTAATCCATTAATCCGTTCCCTTTTTGCCATTGCGGTTCTTAAGCTTGCCGTTATTTCCGGTTGTTGGCAAACTAAGTTATGGTGTTCTTGTGGGGCTGCCGCCAGATCGTAGAGTTCCTCACGGTCGCCTGATGCCCAGGCGTCGTTCTTTTGTTGGC
>CAZXJC010000329.1:0-3120 GCA_964640885.1 uncultured Pirellulaceae bacterium
GGATGCCGCTGATTTTCCGGTCCTTGAGCAAGACATCGTTGGGCCACTTCAAGGAGCATGACGGAGTCCCAAGAAGTTCGTCGAGAGCCAGGCAGATGGCCAGTCCCGTACTGAGTGCTGCGCGGGGCCAGTCTCGCTGGACAATCCCCAGGGTGGTCGGGTCAAGCAGCAGTGAAAAGGTCAACGAGCCAGTAGCAGACCACCAGGTATTGGATCCGCGACCGCGGCCAGCGGTCTGTTGACCTGCCAGGACGAGCAGGGGAAGTTGCAAATCGGCTTGCCCACTGGTGGCCAGGGCAGCCGTGCTGGTCGAATCAATCGTTTCGTGATACTGAACCTGTTCGATGAAAGTATCAGCGATGATTCGTTCTAAATCAAAGCCGGTAGCACGGTCAGGCGGCACGAACGAAAGTTCATTAGGAGATCAGTAGTCAATGTAAGCGGAGGGCAAGGGACTCGAACCCTCAACCCCTTGCGGGGCGCCTGATTTCGAATCAGGTTGCTAGCCAATTCGCATACCCTCCGGGACCTCACCATCTTGACTTATCCGGCAGTTGCGGGGCAAGTCAAATTTCAAATGGGATAAGGTCAGTTTTTCATAACTCGGGACAGTCCGAGAAAACCGAATATCCCGTATCTTTGCCACTTATACAACAGGTGTAATCGCTACGTTTGGGTCGTGGGCCGGTAGTGGGCAGGAATTCGGCCGCAGGTCAAGCCTGCAATACCGATTGGGAGGAATTCACCTGCTGCACAGGTCCTGGGAAAACGGCTGTATGGTGGCTGCTGGCCGGGTCGATAGCAGTAGCAGTGGAGAGCCGGTAGGCTCTAGATCGGGCAAGGATGACAGATCTTTCATAAATCAACGAGGAGGATTGCTTATTTGAAGGAGGGGATCTGCTAATGGCCCAAAATACCTTTCGAACTGTGACCCGTGCGGCTGATGGCAGCCTTCGCATTAAAGATTACAAGTCTTCTAACGCCCTGTTGAAGACACATACCCAGATTGGCGTAGATGATTGCAGCACTGATTTGTCACTGCGTGGTTTGCCGATCATTCGTGGGCTGGTTGGCCCCATGCCCGAGGGCAAAGAAGTGGTTCGTTACGAGTCTCCGGAAGTATTTGAATCGATGACCAAGGAATGGGCTTTGGCCAAAACGCCTCCCCAGCGTCGGCGTCGTTCGAAGGTTGCTCCATTGCGTGCCGCCGGTTAGAGTTTCTGCCTGCGGGCAGGGGGGTGCGAGATGAGCGAAACGACGATTTTCAAGAAGATCATCGATGGTGAGATTCCAGCCGATGTTGTATTTGAAGATGAACTCTGCCTGGCCTTTCGTGACATCAGTCCGCAGGCACCAACTCATCTGCTGGTGATTCCCAAGAAAGAAATTGCTTCGATTGATGCGATTGCAGATGAAGATCAATCGTTAATAGCTCATCTCTGGCTAGTGATTCGGAACCTGGCCCGGGAATTTGGTTTGACCAGCGGGTACCGTGTCGTTGTCAATTGTGGATCAGATGGTGGCCAAACGGTTGACCATCTACATTTCCACCTGCTTGCTGGCCGTTCGCTAACATGGCCACCCGGCTAGACTGGGATTGTCCGCCTCTCTAGAAGGGGAGCACCTTCTTCGGTATCAGGTCCTTCACCCGATCGATCATCGATGGTTGTGGTTTGGGGGCCAGTGCATCGGGTTGGGCAGGTTCCGTTTCGACTGCTGCTGGTGCTGTTTTCTTAGCCGGACGGTTGGCCACTCGGGGTTGATTCGCAGGAACGTGGCGGCTGAGAAACTTTGCCCAGTAGCTGGTCAAGAAACGTTCACAGTCAGCAACTTTCAATTCACTTCGTTGTGTATAGGCCAGCGCGACGTGCTTGAGCAGTTCCCGTTTTTCCGATTCCTGGAACCAAAGGTCGTAGACCTTAATGTTATCGATCCAGACTTCTCCCTCGGACATAAGATCGAATCCCACTCGCAGTTCTGTCAGGCCACGGGCTGGCAGGTCATCGATCAGTAGCAGGAATTCAGTCCACTTTTCACCGATCGGTTTGATGGGTCCCTGGTTGCCAGTTTCATTTTTTCCAACGGTTTTTGGCCGGTAATAGACTTTGCCAAATTGTCGTCCTTCAATAGCCAGCCTAAGAGCCGGTTGCTGTTTTTCGTCTTTGACTTTCAGCCAGGCCGAGATGGCAATTCTGCCTGTCTTAGGTGGTGCGAAGGGCTTGCTGCGGACCCAGACAACATCGGGGTTGTCCGCCGAGCGTTTGAGGTGGAGTGATTGGCGACCGTCGAGCACCACGGACCGGTCCAGCTTGACATTAGCCTGGTGCTTGCGGTTGTGGATCCAGCCCGGAGGCAGTTGTTGTTCAAGGGGAAGTTCGAAGCTGGCATTGCGCAGCACATTCAGCGGTTTCGGCTTGTTGAGTCCGCTGACTCGATAGTTCATTGCGTAGATTTCACGTTGCAGGTCTTCCAGGATTTTTTGATCGTAACGAACTCGGACATTCTGAATCTTGACGGCTGCACTTGTAAAAGAAGCTGCCACCAGGTCATAAGGTTTTAGGCTCACCGTCCAGGTCGTGCCACTTGCAGAACGTTGTAAATTGGAGAGAGCGTGGTTTCCCAGTGGCATTACCAGGCACTGCTCGTGGGCATCGAGTTGAATTTCTACCTGGACTGGCCAGGAGCAATCGTTAACCAGGTAAATGTACGTTTCGCTATTGGTTTTGAGCGTGCGGACTACGACCGGTTGCGTTGTTTTCTGATCATCGCCTGCACCCACAGTGGTGAATTTTCCCCGTGGCAGGCGTTGAAAAGTCGTGAACAATTGTCGGAAAGAATCTTCCTGACCGACCGGAAGCATCCAGCCACCGTGCATCAGTGTTTGGATATCACAGGTTGCAATCGCATGGACAAATTGACGCGTGTTATCCAGGCCAGCAGGTGCAAAATGGGACACCAGCCAGGTTTGCGTATGCTCAGCTCCAAAAGGGCTTTGCTTGTCGAAAGCGGGCAAGGAAAGAGACTGCGGCTCATGGTAAAACAACTGTCCGCTATGCTCGTCATCGGCAAATACCTGGTCAACCTGCGGAGAAGTTTCCATGACCAGGTTGCTTCCCTGCG
>CAZXJC010000330.1:0-4066 GCA_964640885.1 uncultured Pirellulaceae bacterium
AATGCCAAGCATTTATGGAACCGAAGGACAGATCAAAGTCAGTTCCGGAGGAGTAATCCAAGCTGGCACAGTACTCCTATTAAATCAGAAAGAAAGTGATTGGCAAGAAATTGAACCTGAACCAGTAGAAACCAATCAAGTACAGGAACTGATTGACTGGATGGAAGGGAAAGTTGACGAACACCGCAGTAGTGGTAGACAGGCCCGTTATACCATAGAAATTATGATGGCTATTTACGAGTCGCTACGCATCAACAACGTAGTAAATATGCCACTTGAAACTCGTGAATCACCACTTGACCTGATGATAGAAGATGGAACACTTGTGGTAACTAAGGAAGGCCGTTACGATATCCGTAAACCATTTCCGGAAGAAAAGAAATAGGTCCTAATCAGACTCTGGCTCGCTGTTTTTAGGAAGGGTGATAATAAACTCGGCATATTCCCCTTCCTGCGTATCCACGTCGATTTGACCTTGATGTTCTTCAACAACGATTTCATAGCTGATAGAAAGACCTAATCCAGTACCTGAACCAGTGGGTTTGGTGGTCATAAACGGCTCAAATATTTTCCCCAAGACTTCTTCTGGAATCCCAGTACCATTATCCTTGATACCAATTTGAACCTGATCAGAAACACCTTTGGTTCGCACCCAAAGCGTAGGTGTAAAGCCTTCTTCTGCTGTCTGAGCTCTCTGATGCGCAGCATAACAGGCATTATTTAGTATGTTGAGAAAGACACGGCTAATGTCCTGAGGTACTATACTTATCTGTTCTAGAGACTCATCATAGTCTTTCTCAATAGTGATATTAAAACTGGCATCTCGCGCTCGCAATCCATGGTAAGCCAAATTGACATATTCTTCCAACAAGCCGTTCAAATCGGTTAACGCCCGTTCTCCGCTGACACCTCGGGAATGCAGCAACATGCCGTTGACGATGCTGTCTGCTCGTTTGCCATGTTGATCGATTTTAGACAGATTCTGTTCTAAGTTATCGAGGATATCCTCAATTTCCTCCAGAGAATCAGAATCGATTTTTTCTTTCTGATCTTGTAGTTCTTCCAGCAATTCCTGCGTCAATTCAGACGAAAGTTCAGCGAAGTTGTTAACAAAGTTAAGAGGATTGCGAATTTCGTGAGCAATGCCGGAAGTAAGGGCACCGAGAGAAGCCATTTTCTCGGTTTGAACCAATTGATTTTGAGCCTGTTTCAGGTTGTCATAGGACTCGGTTAAGGCTTCATTATTCTGCCGTTCCTGTGTCAACATCTGGTCACGTAACTGTTGGGTTTCGCGACGCTGCACTTGATATCGCCAACCACTAACAATCGAGAAAACGATCAAAATTAGTATTCCACCAGAAAACGGAACCATAATCCAACCATTCAAATACCATGGTGGCATAACATTGATTACAATTGTTTCTGTTTCTGAATAATTTAGATCTCGATCAATGGCCTGAACTTCAACCGTGTACGATCCTTTTTCTTGGAACCTACGGTTAAAACGATGCTCTCTGAGAAAAACCCAATCGTTATCTAATCTCTTGATTCGATAACGGTATTGTCGCTTCTCAGGTGAGGTATTCAAATCAATACTACTGAAATTAACCATAACGTTGGTGTTGATCTGGGCAGTAAAAGGAGTTGAATTAGTGAAGTCTGTATGTTCCCGATCCGTTACTACGGAATCAAACTCTAATTCGGGTTTGACTGGACTGGGCACATAACGCAATGGACCAGCCTCAGTTATAAACCAAAACAGTCCGTCTGCATCTTGAAGAATCTGCTCAACGCTATTGTAACCTACTTTTTGTCTCTGGTTTAAATCCCTAGAATCAATGGAAGACCAAGATTCCCCATCATAGATGGCAACACCGGCATTGGTCGTGCCAAACCACATTTTAGCTGTATTATCCTGATAAATGGCATTGACATTATTACTAATTAATCCATCCTTCTTGGTAAAACAGGTAAAAGTTTGACCATCATACTGGGCTATACCAGCGTCTAACGCACTGAACCATATGGTTCCATCTTTAGCTTGGTAAATGTCAGTAACACGTGCAGAATCTAGTCCAGGCCATTTTTTCTCTATCAATACTATTTTCCTTGAAGGATTTCTGGTATCGTAAAAAAAGATGGCTGTTTCCACTTTCTCCTCTTTCTTTGTTGGATCGATATAGGTGGTCGACCACCAGATCTTACCGTCAGGCGCGGCATAGGTTTTAGAGATAGTGTGGTTCTGTTTGGAAACTAAATCTTCGGCAGAAATAGTATTGAACTTTTTTTCCTTTTTATGGTATTGGCACAAACCATTATCAGTTAAGAACCAGACAACATCTTGATTCTCCTGAAAAAACAAATGTACTCGACTACCAACCAACCCATTACTAAACTGCTGGATGAACAATTGCCCATCATAAACAAAAACTCCTTCTCCATCAGTGGCAAACCAGAGGTGGCCTTCCGTATCTTGGTGGATATAGCGGACATCATGTCCCTTAAATCCCTCTTCTGTGGTAACTTTGGTTAGTTTTTCTTGTTGATATCGATATAATCCATTTTCTGCGGCGATCCATAAAAGGCCATTTCGACCCTCCCAAAACCTATTTTCTTGGTTCTCGTGAGGATTCCAACCAGTAGGAAATCTGGGAGCATCATCTTGTGCGGAAAAATCGGTAGCAGTTTTACCATCATAGAGGACTAAACTTCCATCCCATTGGACAATCCACAAATTGCCAGTTTTGTCTTCATAGATAGAATTGGGATCGAAGTTTTCCGGCAGGTTATCTATACGAGTAAAAATCGCTCCTTGTTCTTCATTATACTGGTATAAGGATCCTAGGCCTTCATACTTAATACCAAACCATAAAATACCTTTACTATCAACATGGAAAGCTTGAATAGAACCTCTAGGATTACCACGAATCGTAACAAATTTCTGCTCAGATGGAAGATATCGTGACACAGCTCGATTTCCAACCACCCAAAAGCTATCATTGGGAACTTCAAAAAAAGAGTAATGCTGATTCCAAATATTTAGTCCATCCTCCTCGGTAAAGGGAATAAACTTCTGACCATCGAAGCGACAGATTATGTGTTTCGATGTTTTCGCTATTATCCAAATTTCACCAGCAGCATCAATGTGAAGATAGTCTATTTTGTCATCAGGCAGCCCATCAGCCCTAGTCAAATGAGTGATAACTTTACCATCATATTTACAAAGTCCACCTGTTTTAGTTAATAGCCACAGGTTCCCTTGCTTATCTTCATCGACCCAAATGATATTATTACTAGTTAGGCCATCTTCTATGGTAACAGCCGTGAAACCCGTTCCATTATATAGTGACAGACCTCCACCATTAGTAGCAAAACAGAAAACCCCGTTTTGTTTTTGATGGATCATATTAATTGAATTACTGGACAACCTATCCCGTTGGATTAGTGATTTAGGGTGTTTATCATAATGTAAGACGCCGTTTTCAGCCACAAACCACATGCTATCATCAAGATCTTGGTAGACACGGGTAAATCGATCATTCGATAGTTTCCCTCCGAAATCCATGTGAGTGAACTTAGCCTGATCATAGAACATAATACCGTTGTCAGTAGCAAACCATAACTTGTCTAATCTGTCCTGGTAGACATCTGACACATTGGTGCTAACCAAACCATGATGATACTCGGTAAATGGAGTAAGAACCAGTTGATCATATCGGTAGATAGCATTGCCCATAAACCACAGCTTTCCATCTCGATCAGCAAATGCTTTGGAGATATCTCCCTTTTTCAACCCATTTTTCGCATCAAGTGTTGTAAAAGTTGAATTCTCCAATCTATCGAGTCGATAGAGCCCGTTTCCAGTAGCCACCCATAAGTTTTCGTCCCGATCAGCCTGAACATCCGAAATCCCCTCAGTGAAAGCACGTTCCAATGTCAGGTCATTCAGCCTCTGATCGTGATATCTGTACAATTCATTGTTCATTAATGAAACCCAAACATTGCCATTTGTCTGACTATAAACCGATTGCACCCAGAAATCTTCGGGCAGACCGTCTTCGGTGGA
>CAZXJC010000331.1:0-4418 GCA_964640885.1 uncultured Pirellulaceae bacterium
GGAGAGGATTAGCGTAATGGATGAAACGCGTTATCAGATCGAAGATGTGGATCAAATCATTTCTCCTTCACTGGTCGTTTTTCGAGAGACGCTGGAGGAAAACCTGGCTGAAATGGTGCGGATCGCTGCTGACCCGGCGCGACTACGACCACATTGCAAGACTCATAAGATGTCGCAGGTTGTCGAACTGCAACTGGCTCACGGCATCACTCGACACAAGTGTGCTACGTTTGCTGAAGCCGAGATGCTGGTGGCCGCTGGCGTGGAGGATATCCTCCTGGCTTACAACCTGGTTGGACCGAACATGCAGCGAGCTGTCGAATTCTTGCGGACTTATCCCCAGGTGAAGTTCGCGGCAACCGCAGACCACCAGGGGCCGATCCAGCAGTTGGGTGAAGTGATACAAGCAGCTGGTCTGTCGATCGACCTGTTACTAGATATTGATACGGGACAGCACCGTACCGGGGTGATGGTCGGCCCTGAGGCCAAAACGCTCTATCAGCAGATTGTCGAGACCGCGGGCCTGGTACCAGGCGGTTTGCATATTTACGACGGCCAGAACCATCAAACGGACTGGGATGAACGTTACCAGGCAGTCCATGCTGGATGGCAGCAGGTTACCGCTTTCCGTGATGAACTGGTTGCTGAGGGATGGCCCGTGCCGAGACTGGTCGCCGGTGGCAGCGGCTCTTTTCCAGTTTACGCAGCGATTGATGATCCAACGCTCGAATTGAGTCCCGGTACGACAGTCTTTTTTGATGTCGGTTACGGCCAGATGTTTCCTGACCTCGACTTTACTCCCGCTGCTCGGATTTTAACTCGCGTGATCAGTTGTCCCGGTACCGATACCGTGACCCTGGACCTGGGGTACAAGGCCTGTGCGTCCGATCCTCCGGCCGGTCGACGGCTGGCTTTTCCACAATTGCCAGATGCCGAAGAGATTCTCCAGAACGAAGAACACCTGGTACTTAAAACGAGCCAGGCCCAAAATCTTCAACCGGGAGAGTGTTTACTGGCCATACCACGCCATATCTGTCCCACCACAGCCTTGCATCAACAGGTGTACGTGGTCCATGAAAATCGCTTGCAGGATGTCTGGCCAGTGGCAGCCCGCGATCGGAAATTGACGATTTAAACCTGCTTTACCGTAAGTCGTTACGACATCCGGTCAGGTTCACTAGACTGGGTTAGCCCAGGTTGATTACAATAGAGTCTGCAGGTCGCGATGAAAGTGCTCCTGCCAGCAATCACAAGTCTTCATGGTTAAATCTCGTATAAAGGTCGAAACCAATGATTCGTAATACATGCTTGTTCGTTTTGGTCGCTACTTGCAGCCTGCCGCAATCTCTCTTTGCTGCTGAGACAAAAGGGTTTTACCTGGAGAGCCGCACCTGCCAGGTTTATACCGGACCTTGTTTTGCCAACGCGGAAGTTGGCTTGAGCGGTAGAAATGCCATCATGGCCTGGAGTATTGAAGAAGGTCAGCAGGAAGGCGTTTCGCTCAAGGGTCTCAATGTCGTGATGCTACTGGATGCGTCGCAGACACTTGGCTTTCGAGGCATTGACGGTCCCCGGCAATTGAAGTCGGTCATTCTCGTGGACCAGCGAGCCGATCTAAAGCAACGTCAGGCACTGGTTAACTTTGCCAAGAAACATGCTGGTCGTGCTGGCCAGTATGTCGTTCGGATTGACACCGCCCCGATCCAAATGTCGCTGGATAAAGAAGAGCTGCGGGGCAGTCTCGAGGCCGGTAAGACATTGAAACTGACTACCCGCAAGGCCCGTCCTTCGGACTGCATTTGTTCTAACGAATCGGCTTACTACCCGCCGCTGGTCAAGCTTAAGACCTTTGTGCCGGGCGTGACGATGGAAGGATATTTTAAGGGACGTGGCTTGGGCAGCCGCTGGTCGACGCCCGGCGATCGCAGCTCGTACATGGCAACCTTCACGTATTGAGTTAACTGGTAACGACTAAATTGCTTTTAAAACGGTCTTCGCACAGAGTGCGAAGGCCGTTTTTGCGTCTGCTAGCCGTTTGCTGCTGTTAACAGCCCGTTTGTAGTTGTCCCGATCCAGGGATATAATGAGCCATTACATGTTTTGTTGATTGTGAATTTTGGGAGATCTGGCGAATGACGTATCGTAGCATTCTAAGTAGCTTGTTTTTGTTGGGATTGGTTTGTGCGACGGTACAGGCTGCTGATCACCGGGTGGAACCGTTGAAGGAAGCGGCTCCCAAAGCAGATTTATCTGAGGGCATTGCAACGCAATTGGCCCCGACCGGAGTGCGAGTGATACGTGGCTCAACCCGGAGCGTTTGTGATATCTGGCTTTGCAAAGAATGGGCGGTAAAGGCATCTGCGAAAGGTGACGATGTTATTTATCCCTTTACTCCAGGTCAACTGATTGGTGTCGTACGCTATGCCCGCAAGGGGAGCGATTTTCGTGACCAGGATATTTCCAAAGGTATCTACACCTTGCGTTATGCCCAACAGCCGGTAAACGGGGATCATGTCGGAACGTCACCGACACGTGATTTTCTATTGTTAGTGAAAGCCTCTGTTGACAAGTCTGTTGCCAAGATCGATTACAAGAAACTGACCGAGGCCAGTTCCGAAGCTGTGGAGTCGACTCACCCGGGACTGCTCTCCTTGCAGCGTCTCAAGGGAGATGCCCCGATTCGTAATGACGAGCAACATGACTGGTGGATTGTTCGGCTGCAAGGAAAAGTAAAGATGGGTGAGGTTCTTAAGAAACAGGCGCTCGATGTAGTGATCGTCGGGCAAGCTGCCGAGTAAATGGACATGGCCAAGGTCTCCACCGCTGATCCAGCATTGAGAGTTAGTTGCCTGCCAGGCAGGTGCCTGCTGTTAACGTGGTTGATCGGGATCGTAGCGATTAGCTGGCCCCTTTCGCCACAAGCCCAGGAGATTCCGCCAAAAAAACCGGCCCCTCAGCCGGTAGCGGTTGCTAAGCCGGCAGCCAAGGTAAAATATCGCACCCAGGCGATGCGGGGTCGGGTGGTGTGGCTCAACGAGGCACTGAAAAGGCGTTATGGGATCGGTACGGTACCGGAAGCAGCCGAGCGTGTATTAGCGCTGGAAACGGCCCAGGGGCAATTGTTACCGATCGTCGAAGATATCCGTGGTCGTGCATTTCGCAAGGATCCGCGACTACGGAAAATGGATGTCGAGCTGCTTGTTCGACAGTATGCGGGTTCCCCACAATTGCAGATCATTCGCGTTTATGCCTATGAAAAAGCGAAAAAGGTCCAAGTTGACTACTGGTGTGAGATTAGTGCGATTGCCATGTACGAGTTAAAGGCTTGCGACTGCTGCCAGGGTCCGATTGATTTACGGCGGCGGCCTGTCCGGGTTCAGCAGCCTCAGTAGGTTCCTTCTTGCCTATCTTCTAATATTCGGCTTGCTCAGCAGCCACGGACTTGTTCCCTGGTAGAAAAAAACTCCTCTGCGGTTAGTTGTATCGTGATTTTCAAGTCCTATAATCGGGGCACTGCAGATACCAGCCTGGGTACCGCTTGGCGGGCCTTACGATGTCTGCGGTTTTACGTGTTTGTGTTATCTGAGTCACCAAAACTGTAACGAAGGTGAACCGCATGACGGAGTCAACAAAGAAATCTGGAGTCAGTCGCCGATCCTTTTTGAAAGGTTCGGGCGCAGTTGCTGCTGCGACGGCCTGGCAAACCCAACAAGCAACGGCCGTGGAGACCTCCACGACAACGCTCGTGCAGGGTGCCACGTCGATGACCTTGAAGGTCAATGGTAAGAATCACAAGGTGACGGTAGAGCCGCGCACCACGTTGTTGGAAGTTCTGCGATACCAGTTGGACTTGACCGGTGCCAAGCCGGTTAGCTCGGACGGTAGCAGCGGCGCCAGCACGGTTATGATTGATGGCAAGCCCAAGACAGCTTCTACCACGCTGGCACTAACCTGTAAGGGAAAGTCAGTTGAAACGGTGGAGAGCCTTGGTGGCGCTAAACCGGATGCCGTACCGGTAGCATTTGCTGAGTACGATGCATCGCAATGCGGTTTTTGCACGCCTGGGTTTGTAGTTGCTGTGCGTGCCTTTTTGAATAAGAACCCGCAAGCGACCGAGGCAGAGATTAGAAAGGGGCTCAACGGAAATATCTGTCGTTGTGGTACCTATTCTCAAATCATTGATGCTGCGGTCTCCGTGGTGAAAGGAGGCAAATGATGGCATTGTTTCAGGATAAAAAAGCAGCGGAAGGTGGTCCTTATAGCTGGCCATCGCGTGAAGATGCCAAGGTGATTGGCAAGGACCAAACGCGGCTCGATACACTGGCCAAGACGACCGGTGCTGCCAAGTACACGTATGATATCAACTTGAAGAATCAGTTGATTGCTCGTGCCCTGGGTTGTCCTCATTCGCACTGCAA
>CAZXJC010000332.1:0-5592 GCA_964640885.1 uncultured Pirellulaceae bacterium
AGTCGTCGAAGCGGAACTGGCACATCGCAAGCAACGCAAGTAACAAGGGGCGGAAGTAATGACCATGCAAAAAAGGTCTCTTTGCACCAGCATACTAATTCTTTGCTGCCTGTGGGCAGTCGATTGTTCTTCTCTGCAAGCAGATACCGATCTTCCGAAGGAACCTGTCGAGATCGGCCATAGGACGCAGTTCTTCGTTGACGACTATATCGTCGATAATCGCTGGGCTTTAAAGAAGCGCGAAGAGTTCCTGGTGCGCAAAGTCCATCAGCCCGTCAAGCATCCCGCGAATCCGGTCATTCCCGGTCGCGGTGGATACGTCAACGTTGTGTGGGATGACGCCGCAAAATTGTATCGGATGCTCTACCAGGATTTCTGGTACTACAGCAAGGATCCTGTCAAATACACTTACGCCATCGCCTACGCCGAATCGAAGGATGGGCTAAAGTGGGACACGCCGAACCTGGCGTTCTATAAATGGAAAAACACTCGCCAAAACAACATCTGCTGGCAGGTGCCGTCGGATCGTGACGCGCCGGTCACCACCGGCGCCTATTCGCAATACCTGCTCACTATTCCAAAAGAACATCGCCGCGGATACAAGTTTGTGATGTACTACGTGAGCTCCACTGGGGTGCATCTTGTGGGATCGAACGATTGCATTCATTGGGACGAAAAAAGCATCACGCAGATCGGCAAGGACTTTCATCCTGATACTCACGCATCCATCGTCTGGGATCCGGATCGAAAGAAGTTCGTCTGGTTTACTCGAGCTACGGATCGATACAGCGACTCGGACAACTTGACTCGTGGCGCGACTCGTCGAGTCGCACGACTGGAAAACACTAAACTATGGGCTGACTGGCCACTGCAGACACAAAACATCTTCATCCCCGATGCAGAGGACGCTGCCAATCGCAGCAAAGGCGTTGACGGCCATAATTTCTTTTATGGTATGCCTACCCGTTATCATGCCGGAATCTATTGGGGATGTTTGTGGCCCTATCGGCTGAAGGCCGGGCTGATCGAAACACATCTCGCGATCAGTCGCAATGGTCGGGTCTTTGAACGACTCCCGGGCCGACCAACCCTGATCGGCCGCGGGCCAGTTGGCGCCTGGGACGCCGGCATGATATTCGGGTCGCCAGATTGGATCGAAGTGGGCGACCAGTGGCGCATCTACTATGGGGGGTCGGACAGTCCGCACAGCCTGGTACGAACTCCCGGTATCGGACTTGTCACCATTCGCAAGGAAGGCTTTGTTTCACTGCGTGGGCCCAACCATGGCGGTGTAGTCTGCACGCGGAGAATGATTTGGCCCGGTGGAAATCTCCATGTAAACTGCGACACTACGCTACTGGACGCGAAACCCGGAGAACTGAAAGTCCGCATCGTCGACGCCGCTCGCAAGGTGCTGCCCGGATTCGACTACGCCGACAGCATCCCGTTCAATGGTGACAAGACTTCCCACCAGGTGACGTGGAAGGGTCGCAACATCGATTCGCTCAAAGGACGTGAATTGCGACTTGAATTCTTCCTGACGCGAGCCGATCTGTTTACCTTTCGGGCAGTAGCTCGGGACGCTAATTAAGCAGCTTCTACTTTTGATCTGAAGAAGTCCCCTTTGTTAGCAGCGGAGCATACTGCTGGTCGGTTAGTGGGCCACTCGCCCTCTACGGCTCTGAAGTCCCACTGTGATTTCTCTCGTAGCGAGTTGCCGGTGTTTATGCCATACTGAGCATATAGTGTGATTCATTGTTTAGCGGTTCAGTGCGACGATTGATGCATATTAAGTGGCTATGTTTAGCGTGCGAGAAGCCATTGCGGGTGCGAGCCGAATTGGCGGGTCGTAAGTGTCGTTGTCCGTACTGTAATGCATCTGTAGTGGTCCCAGAGGGTGACTCGACGATTTCTTCGGCACCCGGCATCCCGAGTATTGATACGCGCAAAAGTGACTCGCCCAGCGTGTCGACGCGTACGCACCGCAAGGACCGCAGTAGTACGCGAAAGTCCCAGAGCTCATCGGGTATCAGGTCTTCTTCGGATGGCAGTAGTGTCAGTCTTGTGACCAGCGGAGTGATTGCAATTGGGGCAACGATAGTGACGTTTACGTTGCTGTACCCCTTAAAGGCCTCGGGGATTCGGTTAGGCGCAATGTTTTGGGATAGCATTGGGATCAATTTCCCAACGACACTACTTATGTTCTGGTCGTTTGCAATCTTGATTCTGAAGTGGCGTCAACTGACCGTGCAACGTTCGGCGATGCTGATGGACCTGTTGCCCAACACGATTTCTCAGGAAATTACACTTGATTCGTTGGATCAGTTTGTCGGCCATATTCGCACGCTACCGGAAAAGGCGCGTGAGAGTATTATTGTGAATCGCGTGTTGCGAGGGATTGAACATTTTCGCGTGCGGAAAAGCGCTGCGGAAACTGTAACCATGATGGAGTCGCAGTCTGCGATTGACGCAGCTAATGTCGCAAGTAGTTATGCGATTATCAAGGTGTTCATCTGGGCGATGCCTATTCTTGGCTTTATCGGGACGGTTATGGGGGTCAGCAGTGCGGTGAGTGGCCTCTCGGCTACTCTTGAGAACGCTTCCGACGTGTCGGCTGTTACTGAATCGATGAAAGGGGTGTTCGGAGGCCTTGGGACAGCGTTTGACACTACTTTAATCGCTTTGATTATGAGCATGATTGTCAAGATTCCGACCTCGGCGTTGCAGAGAAACGAGGACGCTGTCGTGACAATTGCTGATGAGTATTGCAATGAAACTTTACTCAGACGGCTTAACGACGGACGCGAAGGTGGTGCCGAGCGAGGTTCTCACAGCAGGGGGGCTGCTTTTGACCAGGGGGCTTTCCAGCAGGTTCTGGAAGCGGCGCTAGGCAGCAAAGAGCTTGCTGCCTACCAAGAGCAATGCGCTCTTCACACGCAACAGATGAATGAGCAGTTGCGGCAGATGGCCCAGGCAACTACAGAAATTCAACAGATGCTGGGTAACGTAAGTTCCGGTTTGCAAACACAATTTACTGATGTGGAAAAGTCGATAGCTGGTTTAAATGAGGTGTTGGCGAAGCTCGGAGAAAAGCAGGTGGTCATCCAGCAGGTAAAAAAACGCGGTTGGTTCGGGAAATCCAGACCATCCCGGAGGCGATAATGGTACGCAGGATACAAATCGAAGAAGATGACGTTTCGTTATTTCCGTTTCTGAGTATTATCGCCGCTGTGATCGGCGTGCTGACACTGATGATCGCCGCAGTTACTCTTGGACAGATGAACCAGAATGATGTGAAAGATGCGATGGCAAATGCGATTGCCATGGATCGTTTGCAAAAAGAGTTGGCGACGTTGGATGATACGGTTGAGGATCTGTCCCTGCAACTGGAGAAGAATAAGAGCGAGATGCTTGCTGAAACTCGTCAGCGCCAGAACGAACTGGTCAAGACGCGAGCTGAACTGGAGGCTTTGCTGGCAGAATTAGCCGGCGCCAAACAACAGATCCAGGAGCTCAAGAAGATTAAGATTGTCATTCCAGAAGTCCCTGAGGACAGTCGAGAAACCCTGGCCGATTTAGAAAGCCAATATGACGTGATCAGGAAAAGGCTTGCCGTCCTCAAGGAACAGGTTGAAAAGAAGAGCAACGCTTCGGACGAAGCACAGGTGTCGATCTTGCCTGGAGGAACCGGACTGAGTTTTACGCCCCATTTTATTGAGTGCACGGCCAAGACCATCGTTCTTCATGATGAGGCAGAACCCACAACTATTCGTAAGGAAGCGATTGTGGCCGCGCCCAGGTTCGTGTCGCTACTGGAAAAAGTGGCAAATCAGAATAATCACTCGGTTGTGTTTTTGTTGCGTAACGATAGCCTGGCGACCTATCGAATGGTTAAGGGCATTTGTGACAAGCATGGTGTTCGCAACGGGAAGCTGCCGGCCATTGGTAACGGTAGGTTGGACTTCAGTCATTTTCGAAAAAAGTGATCGGCGTGAATAGGCCTGACCGAAACGGCGGCATGAATCCATGAAACGATATCCCCGCATAGAGAACGAAGATGATGGTTTAGGCTCATTGCTGGATACGATGACTAACGTGGTCGGTATCCTGGTACTGGTCCTGATTGCCACTCAACTGGGGGTTAAGGATGCGGTCGATCGTATTTCCGAATCAGAGCTGGTTACCCCGGAAGCGTTGGAAGAGGCGCGGGAGACGCTCAAGCTAACGACACAACAGCGAGATATCCTGCAAACGCAACTTCAAGATTCCAGGGTAACCGATGGCCAAACGGTGCAGGTTAAACTCCAGGACTTACGACGAAAGCGTGATGCCGCACAGCAGAATCTCCAGCAGGAGCAGGGGATTGTGAACCAGTTTGCGGTGAAGGTGGACCAGGAGAAAAAGAAGGCCGCCTCGGCTAAAAAGACGATAGCGGATAGCCTCAAGGCGAAAGAGCAATACACCCAATTGTCAAAGGAAGTGACTCGGGCGCTTGAAGAAGAGGCAAAACTCAAGGCCCTGCTAAGCAAAACTCCAGTCCAGAGGGCGCCGCCAGCTAAGATTGTCACGCTTCCTGATCCACGACCGGCTCCCAAGGGGGTACAGCCGCTCTACTTTCTTTGTTCGCAGAATAGGGTTTTTCCAATTGCTGATGATGACGTGCGAACGGTGGCTCGCAAACGGGCTGAGTTTATTGTTAAGGGCAAGGGGCTTTTTGGTGGGCCGGCGGTTGGTGTTAACAAGGAGCAATTGTTAAGTGAGTTTTCGAAAGTGGCCCACACTGTTTCGAATGACTTCTTCAAGGTGGAGCTCTACGCTTCAGGCATTTATCCTCGGTTAAGATTTACACCACGAGATAAATCAGGGTCTTCACTAAGGGAAATTCGCACCCCTCGCTCGCGTTTCCACAAAATACTCAATGGCGTTGATCCAAGAAAATACTATGCCCGGTTCGTTGTCTTGCCTGATAGTTATGAGGTTTACCTGGCCGCTCGCAAGGTTATGAATCAAAAAGGTATCTTGGCAGGGTGGGATCCCCAGCCGGATACCTGGCAATTTACGACTCATCTTGGCGGATCGGTTCTCTTCGGACCTAAGCCACCTCCACCAAAGCCTAATCCAAATCCAAATCCACCGAAAACCACTCCGAAACCGCAGAATGTCATTGACTGACCTGCCCCACTCGCAACGTCAGGATGCTGAACAAAATACAGAGGATGGTTTGCCAGTTTGCACCAGAGTTTGCACCAGCAACACGGATTTCGGTAATGACGCAGCGGCTCCCATCATGTCCCTGGACCCGCAGCGGCAGTTGCTCATCGAGCGCTGGCCGACGTTGAGCAAGGCTGTCCAGCAGCAGATCATGCGGCTGGACGGTTAGTGCTTAATCATGCAGTTGGGCAAGGCCTTCTTGAGGTCGGTCACGGCGGCGGCGGTAACCTGATCCGGCAGAAAAAGTTGCCTCAGGCCCGTCAACCCCTTGAGGTGCACCAGTCCAGCGTCGGTGAAATGGGTGCGGATGAAGCGCGGAATCGCCACGTGTGAGAGCAAATTATAGAGCACAAGAGACGCGTAAAAGATAAAAATGAAGGG
>CAZXJC010000333.1:0-3632 GCA_964640885.1 uncultured Pirellulaceae bacterium
CGCTGAGCTTGCTATTTTCGATCGATTGTCGGTACATGTTCTTGCCATAAATATGAGCGCCCCAAAAGGTGGCCAGCCCGATCGCGGCTAGCGAGACACCAATAATGGTATGCCGCCGGAACTCACTCGAAAAAAGATCAATCAAGGATCCCATCTTTTTGCCGCTGCCGGCCGATGCATAAGATTCTTGTTCATCGATAGCAGTTGAACTACTTTTTTGAGCTGCTGTCCAGCTGTCGGATTCGCGGAGACTTAAACGAATCCAAACGATCAAGAGTGCTGGAAAGACACCCATTGCAAATCCCAGCCGCCAGGGAATGGAGGCCGGATCCATCATGTTTCTCATCCAGTTGGGACTCTCTTCAAGAGCCCAGGTGTGAACGGCTGTATTGCCAATCAGGAAGGTCCCGGCAGCCACGGCAAGATAGGTACCGAAAACGCTGGAGGCATGGAAAATACCTCCGACATGTGCCCGCGCACGTTTTGGAAACACCTCGGCAACGAGCGTACTGGCAACAGCCCACTCCCCGCCGACTCCCATAGCAACAAGAAAGCGAAAGCCTGCCATGTGCCACCATTCTTGAGAGAACGCGGATAAGCAGGTAAATACCGAATAGAAAAGGATCGTAATGGACATCGTCTTGGTGCGCCCAATCCGATCGCTGAGCATACCGAAAAAGATGCCCCCAAGTGCCCCTCCGAGTAGAAATGCGCCCAGGGCGATATTGTTATATTGGGCGATTTGTCCCTCCGTTGTTTCGGCGGGAACTAGGGAGGGCATTGCCTCGTTCATGCTGGCGACAAAAATCTGTCCTTCGAAGACATCGAAGACCCATCCGAGTGAGGCGATTAGCAGAACCAACCACTGGTAGCGAGTAATGCCGTGATACCAGCGCTGCTGGAGAGGTTCATTCATGGTGCCGACCTGTCGGAAAGAGGTGTGATAGGGTTCTCGACTCGTCTTTGTTGTTCAACTGCCAGCTGACACGTTTCTAAATTGGGCAGTACGTGCTTCCCGAACAAGTCACATTCATCCAGATGTGGATAGCCGGAGAAGATAAAGGAACGCATTCCCATTTCGGTATAACGATTGATTTTCTGCAAAACTTGTTCTGGTGTACCGACAATAGCACTGCCACACCCAGAACGGCCACGTCCGATACCGGACCAGATGCAGGGCTCAATATAACCATCTTTATCTGCTTCTGCACGCAGTTGATTTTGTCGTTCGACGCCGAGTGACTTGGAGTCCATGGAACGGTGTTTGAGCGAGTCGGCCGTGGTCTGATCCAGTTGTGAAACCAGTTGCCTGGCCGCCTCTTGTGCTTCCTGTTCGGATTCACGCACGATTACGTGAATCCGCAGTCCAAAGTCGATCGTGCGACCGTAAGCCTCGGCCCGTTGAGATAAATCTCGCATGGTTTCCTGTAGCCGGGGTTCGGTTTCTGGCCACATCAGGAAGACGTCACAATGCTCGGCACACAAGTCGCGTGCTGCCTCGGAGATACCACCAAAGTAGAGTAACGGTCCACCATTTTGCTGGTACGGTTTAACCGGATCGCTTTCGAGATCAAAGCGATAGAAATCTCCCTCGAAATCGATTCGCTCCTGTTGCCACCCCTGCTTGAGAATCTCAATTACTTCGCGGGAACGCTGGTAACGCTGCTCAGACGGCAGCTTCGTGCCAGGCATATCCGAGGAGATAATGTTGATGGTCAGTCGACCTTCCAGCATGTGATCGAGACTGGCCAGAGCTCGTCCCAGCATGGGAGGGTGGTACTCGCCACAGCGAATAGCAACCAGCAGTGAAATCTGCTCTGTCAGTGGAGCTAATCCCCCGGCAAAGGTAAGTGTATCCTGCCCAGGAACATAACCGTTGGGTAACAGGATGTTGTTGTATCCCAGCTGATCGGCTCGCTGGCAGATTTTGGAGCAGTGTTTCCAAGTGCTGCGGAGATCCTCTTCCTGGACTCCCAGAAAGCGGAAGTCATCGTCACAAAGCGCCGCAAACCAGGCAACTTCTACGGCCTGCAAGTCGGCAGATCGAATCGAGATATCGGTCAACTTAGCGGCCCTTTGGTTACAGTATTTTTCCCCGTACGGATTCAGCCTACTGGACTCGCGTGGCTCTCACAAGGGAAGCGTTTCTTTGAATTTGTGGGCGTTGTGAGTGGCGGGTCGCAATGATTCAGCGAAGGCGTTACAACAGAGTAGACGGTCAAGCGTGGCCAACTAATCGTAAAGGTTGTTACGGGAGAGAGAACGTTGGCTGAGACAAGTGGTTGCTGGAGTGAGCAGACGGTGGGTGGCCATCCTTGTGATGTCTTTGAGCCAGCGGTAATGAATGAAGCTGGTTTTGTCCTGCTGTTCTTACACGGGGTTCATATTGGCCGTCTCGTTGAAAACGCACATTTTACGGATCAATTTAATCGTCATGGACTGGCGGTGGTTTCGCCGATTACCCAGCGCAGCTGGTGGACAGACCGGATTTGTGAAGAGTTTGATCCCCAGCTAACTGCTGAACAACATGTGCTCAAGAACGTGCTGCCTTACATTGAGCAGCGCTGGGAGACGAAAACTCCCCGTGTTGGTTTGCTGGGGACCAGCATGGGTGGCCAGGGGAGCTTGCGTTTTGCTTATAAGTACCCGGAATTGTTTCCAGTGGTAGCAGCGATTTCTCCGGCGATCGATTATCAACAGCGGTTCGATCAGGGTGATGTCACGTTGCCCTTAATGTACGAGGAGCCGGAAACGGCTCGCCAGGATACGGCAACGTTACATGTTCATCCGCTTAACTGGCCACGCCACCAGTTTTTTTGCTGCGATCCAACCGATGAAGACTGGTTTGAAAGTTCCGATCGCTTGCAGATGAAGCTGGCTTCCCTGGGAATACCTTTTGAGTGTGACCTGGAGACAGAAGCGGGCGGTCACGGTTTCACGTATTACAATAACATGGCTGAGCGTGCTATTGGTTTTCTCGTGGAGCACCTGGAAGCAGAACGTCGACGACTTGTTTAAGCGACTTCAGCTATCTGCCCCTGATGAAGCTTGCTCCTTCGACCTGCAGGCGTTTCGTATCAAGCCAGTACATGATTTTTTTGGCTGCGGCATCCGGTACCCCATCGTTCGGTTTGCGGAATAGTTGAGCAGGTAACCGGTCCCCTTCCAGGGTAAGCAAGTTATTGAGTTGAGCGAACTGTAACTGGTGCGCCAGTGCGGAGTACTTCTGAGATTCAATTTGGGCGTTTCCAACTGCGGTCAGGACAACGGATTGTCCCTGTTGTTGCAGGTCTGCCAGTTCCAGTTTTTCCGAAACCAGTTCGACTCCCTGTTCGCCGAGTCCGTTGGGGATATCGGGATCAAGTACATGGTTCCAGTCAGGTACGGGGCCGTAGAGCGTTTGGACCCGTCGATAGAAACGGATATGGCGGTTGAGGATATTTCCAGCGATACCATTTTCGAATTGGACGCGCACATAGATCAGTTCCGGGGCGGCCATGGGTTGAACATTTTCTTTCTTACGTTGGTCGACGCGTACACTGCTTCCCCATCCCGGGCCGGTTGCTTGCAATTCACCCGTCTGTTGATCGAGTGACATACTGCGGACGTGCAACTGGTCGACCGACAGTGGC
>CAZXJC010000334.1:0-3891 GCA_964640885.1 uncultured Pirellulaceae bacterium
AAGAGAAGTCAAACAGTAAACACGGACACACACCCTTTTTATCACCCTTTGCTTCTTCTACCGGGCGACTGCATGATCAGCTGCCAAAAGGCTTGCAGCGGCAGCCGCCGCAGGAGAAGATGGAAACCTGATTCCTGGAAATGAAATGCTGACTCTTGCGGATAAGTCATGAAATCCACGACGATCCAAAAACTGATCCTGACGCTCGGTGCAGCCTGGTGCTGTGTCCCCTTACTTACCGTGCAAGGTGCCGACCTGGTCATTATCACCAAGGGGCGCATGAAAGCCGCCACAGCGGTCAGCGGTAAATGGAAGCCAAGTGACCAATCCATCGTCTCGACGGGCACACACTATCTTTTTGCTAACCAGGGTTTAGGGCCTGGTGATTTCAAGGTGAGAGTGCGTCTCAGTCTCGAGGCGTTCAACCGCTCAGCAGCAGCCTTCGTACTGGACAACAATAAATTCGGCTTCGAAGGTTCCCATGGAAGGATGTTCGTCCAAGGGCCCAAGTTTGCTAACGGACTCACCATTGCTGATCCCAAGGATTTCATCACGTCGGGTCGCCCATTTGACCTCCTGGTCACACGTGGCGGGAAAACGCTGACCTTTCTCATTGACAACAAGCAGGTGTGGAAAACCGAATATGATGTAAAGGAAATCAAGTCAATCGGCGTGCGACCTTGGCGAGCCACCATGCGGCTTTACGATTTTTCCATCGAGGGTAACCTGATCAAGGCCTCACTGCCCGAGTTGACTGCCGTCTCCAGGAATCTCTCCTGGGCTTCCTCTCTTGCCGAACGGCGCCGGATGCAAGCCGCCGCCGGTACTCCAGGATTCGCTCTGGAATTGCTGGCAGCGACTCCCAGGCAAATGCAATTATTAGCCCTGGCGAAAAAAAATGGCTTGATGACCCTTGCCCCCCTTCATCTTCCCAACAATCCCAAGGGAGACAACGATCATTACGGATGGCCAGTCGCGACCATGATTGGCAACACCATTGTGGTGGTGCATCGATCCATGCCAGGACACAATCCACGGGTTTCCGGCCCTGCCGACGCAAACACCACCTACTCCACTATTCTGCGCTCAACGGATAACGGCAAGACATGGTCTGACCCCTACGATATTCGCGACTGCATGACCCTGGAGGATCGTAACCGTGGTGGATCCATTCCCCTCGGCCATCGTTACAAGTTCGATCCCGACAATCGTAGCCCACTCGGCTACAAACTCCACTTAAACGCCATCGGCACCACCCATGATGGAGCCGTAATCCTGGCGAGCAATCACGGCGTCTTTCGCTCCCGGGACCAGGGTAAGTCGTGGCGTCACCTTCGCATGGCATTTCGTGAAGACCAACATCAGGGGCACTTCGCCTTTGTTGGACCACGCATCATAGACCACCCAAAACACGGACTGCTGCTGTTTGCTCACCATACGATTTACCGCTTTCGTCGACCCGTCGACATCGCCCACGAACTTGCCATTTACCGCTCCCGGGACAGCGCAGCTAGCTGGGAACGAACGACACTCAAGCTCCCTGCCTGGTGCAAGCCAGCAGAACCCGACGTGATCTTGCACGACGACCGCCTGGTCGCCATCGTTCGCAACCAGGCGCCGGCGAACCAACTCACACAGATGAGGTTCGATTTTGGTGACCGTGAAATTTCCGACGTTGCCAACACGCCAATGAAGACACAACTTTCCGTCGACACCTCGGCGATTTGTTTTAACCACGTTACCCAGCGTTACGAGGTGGTCCAGTCAAAGCGAGAGGACATGTCGATTCATCTCTACAGCCTCGCTCCGAAAGACTGGAAAACGGCAAACTGGCGTCATGAAGGTCGCCTATTCAAACGCAAGAGTGGGTTCTACAACTTCGCTGATGGATTCCACACCGGCGGGGCCGTGATCGATCACGAGAAAAAAGTCCAGCACATCTTCTTTTACAGTGGCCATCCTGGAGGCCCGGCCGGTGTATTTCGTCTGACACGAACTCTCGACACCCCGAAGCTCGCTAATTTCCTCAAATTACAGAGCCGGCCTGACCAAGGAGAAACCGTCAGCTGGACCGGCGACGGTAGTTCCGACCGCTGGAGTGATCCCGCAAACTGGAATCCTCGCGTACCTGGCAAAACAGATGTAGCCGTCTTCGAAAACACCAATTACGGTCGAGCCATTACGATCGATGGCACCGCAAACGTCGGCCGCCTGGAACTGAAGCTGCAGCAACCAGACCATCGATTAACCTTTTCTGGTAAGGGAACGCTGGTGTGCTACGGCGCCGAGGGCATCCCCAATAAGTATTCTACCGCGCTCATCCAGACCGGCGTCCTCGACCTTGGTGCGGACTTGAACGTGGAAATCCGGAACCAGCGTTTCATTGCAGGCAACAAAGACGGAACGCTCGTCATTCGTTCAAACCGGATCCGCGCCGGGAAAAAAGCAGCGACTAGCCAACTCTATAAGAGTGACGGTCATAACCTGAAACTGGGGATCACCGATCGCGGACGCATCCTCTTGCTAACGCCTCACTGGAACCCGGGGATGTCGCTAGACATGTCGGCGAGCGGCAGCAAGGGCATCAAGGTCTTCGAATTCGGCCTGCAGGAGGGTACCCAAGGCCTGACCTTCCTGCGTTTGAAAGAACACGATGGAGATCCCGTTGAAATACGCGGTTTTGATAATGACGACTTTTTCCGTTTCCGGGCCAACCCGTTCAAGTCATGCGATCCGGGAAAACTGTTTCGCCTTGACGCGGTAAAGTTTGTCGGCTGGCCAGAAAACGGGAAAGCCAACGTTGAAAAGCATGGCGAATACTGGTATCTGAAACCTGCGATAGCCAGCTTACCTTCCTTGAGGTAATTCACTGCCAAGCCTGTTAGTCACGAGGCAACCAACGTCGGCTGCTACCATGCAAAAGACTTGCACACGCGGGCACGCCATCCTCTATATTGGTGGCGTCCGGATACACTTGCCGCACGAGATTTAAAGGTACCCCATGCTTGAATATCTTGAACTAATCATCATGGTCGTGGCGCTAGTATCGATTGCAGTTCTGACCTTTATCACCGTGGTGCATACCCTCCCCATGAATAAGACCGCTGAAAAACATCCGTACCTCGTGCTGATGGAGCGTCGGCGCAAACTCCTGGATTCTTTCCTCTCGGAATCAGTCCCTCGGCTCCGTATTCCGAAGCACTTCATCAAGGCAAACAGGCCTGGGTGGTCGGTGGTAAACTTGTTCGGTGCACTATTCGCCTTCATCGCGATTAACACCGTACTATGGTGGGTGTTCCTGACAGGAGACGCGCCCGCGCCTGCGCCCGCGCCTGCGCCCGCGCCTGCGCCCGTCGAATTCATGCAAAAACATTTCTGGCCCCTGGTTATCCTGAGTCACACCATTGTACCGACAGCACTTTTATTAGCCCTTTATTGGTGGCGCAATCACGGCACACGCAAACGAAAGAAGCTGTTGCAACATGGCGTCCTGGTTGAAGGTGCCGTCGGTGGAATGCAGCCCACCGGTAAGACAGGAAGGGATCCTGCCGAAAAACAATATAGGGTCTGTTATATGTATTGTTGGCAGGGAAAGAATCGCGAAGGCAGTCAACTTCTCTATCGCGAAGCAGCATGGCAAGGGTTTGATTTTATTCATTACGACAAGTCATTGCCTGTCCGATTGCTCGTTGACCCCGAGAATCCCGGAGATCCCGTTGATCCCGAGAATCCCGGAGATCTCGAGAATCACGGAGAGGTTCTCTGGGCTGACGCGACTTTGTTATCTAATGCGCTGGCCGAAAATCCCCCAGATGCCCCTAGTTGATTCGCCATTGATCCAGGACTGCGTTATACGCTGCCAAAAGACTTGCACACGCCGCCTCGGGGAGC
>CAZXJC010000335.1:0-7529 GCA_964640885.1 uncultured Pirellulaceae bacterium
ACCTGATGCCCGTCTACCCACTTGATGGCGGGCAGATTGCCCGTGAGTTGTTCTTGTTGGGTGGTTCGCGACAGGCAATTTCACATTCACTGATCTTGTCGATCGTTGTTGCCGTTGGCATTGCGCTCAGGGGATTTCAAAGTCAACAATCGTTCATGGGAATCATGTTCCTGATGCTGGCCTATTCCAGCTATACGACATTGCAGCAATACACGGGGCGCGGCGGGTTTGGTGGCGGAGGGCGCTGGTGAATGATGTCACGGTTGATACGGCGGCCACAATGAACCTATCGACTCATCGTGCTGTCCTGATTGGGGCCAGTAATCTTACCCGGGGAATGGCAACCTCGCTGAAAACGGTGCAGACCATTTGGCCGCCACCGATGGAGATACTGGTTGCTGCCGGTTTGGGCCGTTCTTACGGTTTGACTAGTCGTATCCTGGGGCGCTCCCTCCCGTCAATTTTGACTTGCGGATTGTGGGAGAAGCTGAAACAGGGACCATCGTTGCCGACAGCTGCCTTGTTGACGGATGTGGGTAATGACCTGCTTTATGGAGCGTCGGTTAAGCAGTTGGTCAGCTGGGTGGACACTTGTCTTGAGCGATTACAACCCTTTTGCGAAACAATCGTACTGGCCCGCCTGCCCTTGGCCAGCTTGGATCGCTTGGGAAAGTTTAAATATGCCATGATGCGACGATTGCTTTTTCCGGGAAGCCAGCTGACACGGGAGGAAACCGTTGCTCGCGCTATCGAGGTAGACTTACAGCTGGTCGATCTGGCAGAAAAATACGGTATTGTGACTGTTCAGCCGTCCCTTGACTGGTATGGATTCGATCCGATTCACATTCGCCGTACCTACTACGAAACCGCCTGGTCTTGTTTGCTACAAGGTTGGGAACCAAAGAAAAAATTGTTGGCCGCAAAAACATCATGGTTGCAGCGTTGTTACTTTCGCTGGCAAAGACCGTGTCAGCGACACTTGTTTGGCAGGTTACAGATTCGAAACCAGCCGTCAGTTTCTTTTGCAGGCGGATCAACGGTTTCATTTTATTGAAACAATTTGTTTGCGATGCAGTGCGTTGAATAACAGAACACTTTAATTTTTTGGAGAGAGTTTTCGTCGCAGAGTGACAGCGCTCTTGACGCACAAGTGCAAAAAACGGTAGATACTTGTTTTCGTTTCGAGCGCCGTTGCGAGCATGTTTGCAAATTGAAAACGTGTTGTTAAATCCAAAAAGTTTTTTTGGATTTATGCCGAAAACATGTTGCATTAATCGGTGTGATGCGTACAAATACTAGTCAAGGAGTTTTCGACCACGTGTTTCTTTGGTCATTTGTTCGGATGCAACTGGTTCAAAGGACGTCTTGCTTTGAATGATCGACTGAATTGTTTTCAGTTGGTTTGAAACAAGAAGTGGTTTTTGAGTTATTGACGAGAGTGGTTGGCGACTTCCGTTTTCTAAGAAGCTTGTCACCTGTAACTTGTCAAAACCTTGTTTAACGGAGGAATTATTGTGGCTAAGAAGAAAAAGAAAGCTGCCAAGAAAAAGAAACGGGCAGTAAAGAAGAAGGCTGCCAAGCGTAAGCCAGCCAAGAAGAAGAAGGCCAAGAAGAAGGCCAAGAAAAAAGCCGCCAAGCGCAAACCGGCCAAGAAGAAGGCCAAAAAGAAGGCCAAGAAAAAAGCCGCCAAGCGCAAACCGGCTAAGAAAAAGAAGGCCAAAAAGAAGGCCAAGAGAAAAGCCGCTAAGCGGAAAAAGAAGTAGTTTGTGATCGATGGTCCGTCTGACGGACCATTGCCGCAAATGCATGATCACAAATGAATGATCATAATGAGGAAGGGCCGCAGGAATGCAAATTCCTGCGGCCCTAACTTATGCGCTAGTCGAAACTTGAAATGCCTGCTATCGGTAGACTGCTAGCCGGTCTAATTGAGGATAGGTAATTGTGGCTGCGGTGGTTCTGCTGCTGCCGTAGTTGCCAGGTGGTGAACCAGGTTGCGTGCCAGTTCTTCAAACCAGGGCTGGCAAGTTTCTTCCTGCAGATTAGCAACCGTTTTGCCACTGTCCCCATGAGTTCGAATCGGAATGTGAATCGGTATTTTTGCCAGCAACGGTATCTTCATAGTTTCGGCTTGAGCTTCCGCTCCGCCACTGCCAAAAATATCGTGCCGCACATCGCAATCTGGACAGACGAAACCACTCATGTTCTCGACCATCCCCAGAACATCAATGTTCACTTTTTGAAACATGGCAATAGCCTTGATGGCATCAATGAGGGCAACGTCCTGCGGTGTGCACACCACCACGGAACCTGTCAGTGGAAGCGATTGTGAAAGAGTTAGCGCGATATCACCGGTTCCCGGTGGCATGTCGATAATCAGGTAATCCAGATCACCCCAGCGCGTGTCTCGCAGGAACTGGAGAATGGCTCCATGCAACATGGGGCCTCTCCAGACTACCGCTTCACCAGGTGGTACCAGGAAACCCATGGACATTATGGGAAGGCCATCTGCATCGACAGGAGTTATTTTCTTGTCAACGATTTCTGGTTTTCCATCAACACCCATAAGATGTGGAACACTCGGGCCATAGACATCGGCATCCATGAGTCCAACTTTTGAGCCGGCCGCTTTTAAAGCAACTGCTAGTGAACAGGCGATGGTGCTTTTTCCGACCCCGCCTTTACCCGAGCCGACGGCAATCACGCTCTTAGCGGTCAGTGCGACTTGGCCCAAGGGACTAGCAGGCCGCTCGTGGATGGCATCTTCTATGGTAACCTTCTGGTACTCGGGCAGCTGTTGACGAATCGTTTGTTCTAACGAGGTACGAACGTCTTCTCGAATCGCTGCTGAGTGGGTGGTTAAGGCGAGCGTTAGTGACAATTCTTCTCCGTTAATTGCGATGTCACGAATCTGCTCTAGTTTTAGAGCACTGCGACCGGTTTCCGGATCGGGAAAGTCAGCTAACGCTGCCTGGACCTGTTCGATTGCGGAAGAATCTTGTGTCATGGGTATCAATCTCCGAACTTATTTCATCTTTGCTGCTGGTGGCGAAGCGGATCGTGTCGTACTTCGTGATTGCCAGGGTAACCGCTGCCATATGTTGGGTAGTGGGGCTGGCGAATCTACTGAGGTCAATTCTATGTGCTGACGCGTTGTTTTGATCAAGGAGCGAAGATCGCGGTTCGAAACCAGGAAATCGATCGCTCCCGCCTGCCGTAGTACCCATTCATAGCCTCTCAGGTGGCGATTGGTCAAGATGACGGCAATCGCTTCGGGATAACTTCGTGGCAGCCTGACAAGCGTATCAAGGACAGCGTCAAAATTTGTCTTGGTCAGTTCAATGCCGAGCAAGCTCCGCGGGCTAATTTCTAGCGCTTCTTGCATTTGTTGCAAACTGCGTGTCTGGCAGAGAAAAGGACTGACATCTCGATCCAGCCGCACCAGGGCGGTGGCCCAATCACCTTGGCGTTCAGAGAGAATCAAGCGTGCTGCGAGTGGCTCAGGTTCCCGCGGTTCAATTAATTCTTCTAGTGTAAGTTGACTCATGATATGTCAATTCGTGATTCTAAGTCTGCTGGTTCTGCGGAGGACCGTTGTTCTAGTCGCCGATGAAGACGAGCGCGGGTGATTCCCAATAACTTTGCAGCGCGTGTCTTATTTCCCTTCGCTTCCGCCAAGGCACGGTCAATGAGTTCCTGTTCGACCGTGGCCAGGAACGTATCCAAATCGATTGCCTGGGGTGGCTTTGGTTCCCTCGCTTCGGCCTGGATTGTCTTCGCGATCGACTCAGGAAGGTCGGACTCCTGGATCATACTGGATTCGGCCTGCTGGCAACTTGATCTGACAATCGCCACCAGTTCATCGATTTCCCCATTCCACGTGTGGTGCAAAAGCCGATCGATGGCTTCGTCAGAAAAACCACTGAACTGACGATTTCCTTCCGCGTTGAAATCTTCCAGGACAGACTGGGCCAGCAGCGCGATGTCGAACCCGCGTTCAGAGAGAGAAGGCATGTTAATGACCAGTGTGCTTAAGCCATAAGCCAGCGACTGGTTGAATTGTCCCTTTCTGGCGAGGGATAGCAGGCAACTTCCAGAGGTGGCGATCGTTAACAATTGGAAATTGGGGGTTGAAAAGAAACCATTCAATTCATGTTGTGATTCCGGTGACAACTGGTCAATGTCCAGTAGCAATAACGATGCACTGCCGAGAGTGTCTTCCTGCTGGCAGTGTTTCACGAAGGCCGTTACAGTGGATTGCAAAGACTCAGCGGTTACTAGTGGACAGGCAATAGGAAATAGCGAACCTGGTGTTGAGGTGTGATTAGAGTGGATGGTGCGGGCCACGTGTTCTCGGCCACTGCCAATCGGCCCCGTGACCACTACGTGCGTCGGTTGTTCAATAGCCAGTCGGACCTGGTCCTGGACTCGCCGCATCAAGGCTCCCTCGCCAACCAGTCGGTCAAGTGTAAACGGCAAAGACAGCTTGTCTCGAGATAAGGCTAACTGCTGATGCAGCGTCTCAACTCTTAATTCGCTTGTAGCAGCTGTTCCCACGGGATCCAATTCGCTCTGTTCAGCGATGATTACTACGACACCGGCGTCGTCCAACGGGTCGCTCCCCAGGGGAAGACAATTTGCCTGGAACGGAATTGTTTTTCCAGAGGAGTCCTGGATTCCCATCGTTGTGATCATCGGCTGCCCGGCGAAGACTTCTGGTGGCGGACAAAGAGAGGCGGCCAGTTGCCGGTTTGGCTGTTCAACTGGTTGGCTATGGTAATCACAACGTGTTCCAAGTAGATCTTCAACCGCTATCCCCGCCCAGCGGGCACAGGCCTCATTACAGTAGACAATCAGGCGTTTCTCATTGAGTACGTAGATGGGTCGCTGAGACTGCTCGAGTACATTCCGCAGTGCCGTGGTGCTTGAACGTGGGCGTGCCATGGATTAACCCGACTGCTATCGCTGGAACCTTAAATCAACCTTCTATTATACGGAAGGCAGGTCGTTCAGAGCAGTGCCTGTCTGCTGGACGGAAACGAAGAGCTAATTTTAAATGTCCCGGATCCGGGAGAAAATGAGAGAAAAAGGAATAACACCAATTGTATTTCAACCGGTTTGAAGACACTGACAAGTTCATCAGACAGTTGTGACAACCAGTCTACTAAGGCGTTTCAGAATCAACGCTATCTTCTTGATCGACAGGCTGGTTGACTCTCTCCAGTGAGACGAATCGTCCCTCCTGGACTTGTTCAGCAGTCCGAGCACTTCGCATCGCGTGGCCAGGTAGCAGACCGAGCAGGAGAGTCATTGCGGTTGCCGCCAGCATCACCAACCGGCTCCCCTGGCCACCAGCTGCTGGCAGTGTCGTGTCTGAGCTGTTGAAGTACATCATACCGATCAGACGCAAGTAATAGACAGCAGCGATCGCTGCATTGAGGACACCGATGATCGCCAAAATGATGAAACACCAGGTGATGGATGCCATCGCTGGTGCTGAACTTGACGCGCTGAGGGCACTGGTAAATAACATGAACTTACCCCAGAAACCAGCCAGTGGTGGAATTCCTGCCAGGGAGAAAAGGCAGATTGCCAGTGATGCAGCGACCAATGGTTGTTTCGCGGAAAGCCCAGCCAGCTCTTCGACGTTGTCGATTTGACGTTCGCTATTTCCCAAGAAAGCTAAGGCCGCAAAAACGCCAATCGTACCAAGGCTGTAGAAGAACAGGTAAAGCAACAGGGCAGCGATTCCACCAGTCGGTGAACCACTGGAGATCTCGCCCGTGTGGACCGGTTCAAGTACCCAGGTTGTGGCAGCGGCCAGCCCGATGAGCATGTAGCCCGTGTGGGCAATTGAAGAATAGGCCAGTAGTCGTCGGATGTTTTGTTGCCAAAGAGCACAAACGTTGCCGACGGTCATGGTCAGGATAGCCATCACGAAGAGCAACTGCCAGGCGACGTCCGTTGTGGCTGGCAGAGCGATGGCCAGCAGTCTAACCAAGGCGATAAAACCGGCCATCTTCGGGACCACGCTGAGCAATCCAGCGGTCACGTTACTGGTTCCCTGGTAAACGTCCGCTGCATACAAATGGAAAGGTGCTGCTGCTACTTTGAATCCCAGTCCACCCAGGATAAGGACTACGGCAACCGTTAGCAGTGGCTCCGAGATGTTATTGCCGGTTAATTGAGCCAGCAACGATTCCCGGATACCCATCGTTCCGGCTTCACCCGTCAGGATCATTGTTCCCGTGGTGCCGTAAAGAAAACTGAATCCGTATAGCAGGATCGCCGAGGAAAGAATGTTCAGGAAGAAGTACTTGGTGGTTGACTCAGAAGATTGCAGGGCGGAGCGACTGACAAACAGCAGTACGTAAGTTGGAATAGAGACAAGTTCCAGGCCCAGGAATAGCAAGATCAGATGATTGGCGCGAGAAATCAACATCACACCGGCAATGGCCATCATCAGCGTACCGAGAAACTCACTCGTTAAGCGGCGATCAGGACCTTTCCAGTAAATGCCAGTGAAGAGAATTCCAATCAGTAAGGCGACACCTCGAACCCAGTGTCCCAAGGCGTCAATGGCTAAAGGGCCACTCGATTGGATCGTGACCTGGGTCTCCCAGAGTGACCACTCATGACGCAGCAGAACCACCCCGGCTGCGACGTACGTCAGGATTGAAAGTTGTGCCCAACTGGTGCGGTAACCGGGCCAAGTACCACCAATGTAAATACCACTGGCCACGACGATCAAAATGATCTCCGGCCAGAGCCAAAAAATGGTATTTACGTCAATAAACACGAGCTATCTTCCTTCCGACGTCTGTTGAGACGTATCGCTGGTTGTTTCAGAAACCTGCTCTGCTGTCAGGTGAACTGTTCCTGCTGTTCTATTCTCGACAGCCTGTCGAGCTTCTGCTGCCGGGCTAACGAGGGAATTAAGTGTTGCTTCCATTGGCTTTAGAAAGAAACTCGGTTGTAAGCCAATCCAGAAGACAAAGACTGCCAGGGGAGCCAGGGCACTGAATTCGCGCCAGGATAAGTCCTGAACCTCATGTGTTGTTTCAGAGCTTTCCAGCGCAGGTTCCTGTAACTGACCAAAGAACAGCCGTTGCACCAGGTAGAGCATGTACCAGGCACCCAGCACGACTCCCAAGACGGCTAGTACTGCAACGACGATTAATGGGCTATCGAAGCTCCGCTGAAAAGTACCGATCAAGACCAGGAATTCACCAGCGAATCCATTGAGCCCCGGTAAACCGATGCTGGAAAAGGTAAAGAGCAGCATGAAAAAAGCCAGCCAGGGAGTTTTTGCCGCCAAGCCCGCAAGATGGCGAATCTCGCGCGTGTGATAACGCTCATAGAGCATGCCGACAATGGCAAACAAAGCGCCCGTGGAGATGCCATGACTAATCATTTGCAGGGCTGATCCCTGTACTCCGAGCCGATTGAGCGAAAACATGCCCAGCATGCAGAACCCCAGGTGGCTGACGCTGGAATAGGCAATCAATCGCTTCATGTCCCACTGGACC
>CAZXJC010000336.1:0-13091 GCA_964640885.1 uncultured Pirellulaceae bacterium
GGTTTGCTCAAGGTTCTCGAAAGTCGGATGGTTCTTGAGGACCAGTTCAAAGGACGCCCCAGCCTTGGCAAACTCTTTCTGTTCCAAGTGACAAATCCCCAGGTAATGCTGGGCCTTACTGGCCAGCGGATCATCAGGAAACTTGGTCAAGAAGCGTTGCCAGTCTTCAACGGCAATATCATAGAGCTTCATATTCTGAAACTTGGCCGCGTCGGCATAAGCAGCAACTGCTTTGGGAGATGACTTCTTGCCCTCTTTCTTCTTGTCATCCACCTCCTGGGCCAAAACGAGGCAAGAATTACCCAACAATCCGCAGAGGATTGCTGCCCAACAGAAGTTTTGTAGTCCCTGTCGCCGGTTACCGTTGGCATACATGATTTGTTCTCCATCACCCATTTGCAACAAACTGCTCGATTTCCAACACCTCTTAGTGTACCGCCCTGAGAAGGCACGGGAAACATCCCTGTGGGATCAGCATAGGTGTCCTAACCGTCACAATTCACCGTCCCCAGGTAGCCGAGCATTACCCAAAACCCACTATCCGCAAGTCGATCTGCATGGGACAATCGAGAAGATAAGATCACGTCTGTAGAATTAATAACCAGCAAAACGTGAGACAGCTAGGCAGGTCCCCCCTGGTTCCTGTCACCTGACTCGCTGGGCAAACGTGATCCATCCGTCCACCCAGGACGATTCAACTTATCGAACCAACCTGGTTACTAACCGTGAAACGAATCCTGATTACCGGCGGCGCTGGCTTTATCGGCTCGCATTTAACCGAAACACTACTGGCGCGCGGCCACCAAGTGACCGTCGTGGACGATGAATCAACCGGCTCGGCGACCAACCTCTCTCACTTGCAAGAAGAGACCGGACTGAACTACATCCAGGGAGACATTGGAGACATCGACCTGGTGCGACAGGTCACCAGCGACGTTGACCAGGTCTATCACCTGGCAGCAGCAGTTGGGGTTGCCTTGATTGCTAAGGAGCCGCTGGAAACGATTGAACGAAACATTTATCCCACGCAGTTATTGTTTGCCGAGTTGCGCAAGCGGGTTGAGCAGGGAGAAGCGGTACGAGTTTTCCTGGCCAGTACCAGTGAAGTGTATGGTAAGAATTCAAAAGAGACCTGGACCGAAGAAGATGACCTGGTCTTTGGGGCAACCACCAAGCCCCGCTGGTCCTATGGTGTCTCGAAGGCCATCGATGAATTTCTGGCACTGGCCTGCTGGCGGCAATTCCAGTTGCCCGTCGTGATTGGCCGGTTCTTTAACGTAGTCGGCCCTCGCCAGTCAGGCGCTTACGGCATGGTCTTACCACGGTTTGTCCAGGCAGCCTGCGACAACCAGCCACTGGTTGTCCACGACGACGGAAAACAAATTCGCTGTTTTGCCCATGTACATGATGTTATCGGCGCTGTCCTGCAATTAATGGAAACCGATAACGCCCTCGGCAAAGTGTTCAATATCGGCAGTGACCAGCCTGTCTCAATCGAAGAACTGGCACAAACTGTGATCCGCCTAAGTGGCTCACCCTCGGAAATCCAGTTTCAAAGTTACACCGATGCCTACGATGCCGACTTCGAAGATATTCGCAGGCGAGTACCGGACCTGTCGCGGTTGCAAGAAACCATTGACTACCAGCCGCAGTACGACCTGGAAGCAATCGTCCAGCAATTGATTACCGGCTAGGCGGCCAGTCAAGGACCGGCGACGGGCGTCTCCGAAACCTGGTAGGGCGATCCAATCGGCTGGTCACTCCCGGGGCGACGCAGATTACGACCGTCCGCCGTCATCTTGTAGGTATAAATCGCGTAATCAACCTGGTCACTGAGAAACTCGGTATGACCATCAGCGTAGACAACATTGACACCACCGCGATGACTACTGGAAGGCCTCGCAAAAAGAAGCTTACCACTCCCCTGCCCTCACCAGCACGCTGGTTCAATCGTAACAACTGGTCTCCGGGATCAGCCCGCCCTTCCCGGGTACTGGCTACCCAGAGAAATGTCAGTTGTTCTTCCTCTGCATCGGTCCACAAACCACTATCCAGGTTCTCCGAGAGCATCAGGGTATTGGCTGTTCCATCCGCTCGCTGAATCGTTTCCACGGTCACCTTAAATGAAAATTCATGACTGGAGGGCAAGTCACCGTTAAGAAACATGCCATTGGCTGGCCAGTCAACTGGGAACGGATCAGCAGCCCCAGCGGTCAAACTGGCATCGGGCAATCCACCATTGACCACGTAGCTGGACCAGGCGACTGGTGGAAGGTCACTCGCCAAGTGTGGAGGCGCGTCATCGGGACAAACCAGTTGAGCAATGTAAACCTGTGAGATTTGACGCTGTTTCTGCTTGCTCGCCGTAGGGCCGTATTGCTGTTGAATTGTTTCCCAGGGTCCTAGCCGAGCATCTCGCTGTGGCTCGTATTGCAAATTCTCCGAATCATAAGCAACACCAACGTACGGCAAGATAAAATACGCCCAACCCACCACCGGCGCGTCCTCCTCGAGCGGATTCAAGGAACCACGGTAGGCAGGAAACTGACCAAAATGAGCTTCATAACGGAGCAACGCCCGCCCCAACGACATTTGCCGATACTCACAGAGGCGCCGGCGAGCTCCCATGCGACTGTCAAACAGATAGGGAAACAGGAACAATATCCCGACACCTAGCACAGCTACAATCGCCAGCACGTCGCGACGGCTGATACCAGCTCTCCTGAATCGCCGATAATTTCGTTGACAGGCATCCCCGTTAACACGCATCATTACCCACACCTCTCCTGGATGGATCGCTCCCTCACCGCTGTCATGAACAATTAAGCGAGTTTCATGATTCACGTCCAGATGTCTTGGCTGGCGGAAAATTATCCGATCACAGCAAAACTCGTCCTCCACGGATCAAATCAACCCTGAAAGCAGGGAATTACTTGACAAAACAAAGTCCTCCAAGTCGAATGAAAGCTGACCCCTAGCGATGACTCAAACCCGCTGAGGGCAGGTACTTTGGAACGTGATGGAGAATCGGTATGGTCGTTCAATTGCGCAGCACAGCTCGGCGCGGTATGAGCCTGGTGGAAATGCTGGCTGCCATGGCAGTCACCCTGATCTTGATCCTGGCCCTGGCACAGGTTTTTTCGATCATTGGCGATAACGTGGCAGACGGACGGGCGATCGTGGAGATGTCCGGTTCCATCCGAGATACGGCCAATCGATTGCAAGAGGACCTGGATGCAATTACCGTTCCTGCCCGCCCCTGGCCAGAACCTGGTTCTGGACTCGGATACTTGGAGTGCCTGGAAGGGGATGGCTTTGACCTGGCACCCAACTTTCCCCAATGGGACGCCACTAACCGACTCCAGGCAGCCTCGATTGTCGGCGACTGTGACGACATGCTGGCTTTCACGGTGCGCAGCACCGGCCAACCTTTTGTAGGCCGACTCAACGGCAACACGATCCGCTCCAACGTGGCTGAAATTGTCTGGTGGCTGGAACCGAATGACGCTAACAAGAACGGAACATGGGACTGGCGGCCGAACGAGGGCCTGCGGGAAACCTTTTCACTCCACCGACGCCTGCTACTCGTTTTACCCGACCGCACCAACTTACCCATCGGTCAAACAAAACGGCAATTCTATTTGAACAATGATCTCTCGGTCCGTCAGGAAAACGGAGGCTTACAAGCTAACTCGCTGGCAGACCTGACCCGCCGTCAAAATCGAGCCGGTCATGTCCCTGAACCAGGTGTTGGGCCAAAAAGTACTGCCTTCCCTTATCCAATTATCCCTTCGCTGGGACCAAGAAGTTTAGCCATTAATGCCAATTCGCTGATGCCGCGGCAAGGTGGTGCTTTTCTCGGAGAAGATGTCATTCTGACCAACGTAATTGGATTTGACATCAAGGTCTTTGACCCAACCGTCCCTATCGCCGCCGTGGCAAACGACCTGGAGGCAGTCTTGCCAGGCGATCCCAGCTTTAATCCCACCTTGAGAGTCGACGGCTATGGTGGGTTTGTTGACCTTGGCTTTGGACGATACCAAGCCGGTGTCAACTCAACCTTCTCCGGACGGCCGCATCCCAAGTCCAAATTAACACTGGCGCAATACGTCTACGATACCTGGTCCCTGGACTATGAATTCGATGGTTTTGACCAGGATGGGGGTCGCATCGATCAGGGGACCAACGGGCTTGACGATGACGGTACCAACGGCGTGGACGACCTGAATGAACGGGAAACATCTCCTCCCTATCCAAGTCCATTGCGAGGAATTCAGATTGTCATTCGCACCCTCGATCCGGACAGTCGACAAGTGCGACAGATCACGGTAACCAGTGATTTTACACCGGAATAGTATCAGTGGTGGTGAACGTCATCTGGTATGATTCGAGCATCCGATGATCCAAGTCGCTTACTTGCTTCCCTAACCGCCTGCTGGCTCAGCTAAATCGAACTGCTCGATGCACACCATTCGACTCCGTGGTCCCTGGAATTACATCCCCCTCTGCCGAACCGTCTGGACCGCCGCCGGGACCTCGCAAGAAATCGATGGCTCGGTTCCCGCAGCGGGACGTCTAAAGATCCCGGCCAACTGGCAGGAAACACTTGGGGAAGATTTTTTTGGACGTGTCCGCTATCAACGTTCTTTTCATTGTCCCACTGGTCTGACTGAACAGGACCAGGTCTTCATCGTGATCGACCAGGTAGATGCACTTGGGTCCGTCACCCTCAACGGCCAGCACCTGGGGGATATTCCAGCGGGCTCCGACCCTACTCGCTTTGAAATCACGATCTTGTTACAACAGCGCAATCAACTCGAGGTTGTCGTCGATCTGCCGCTGACCGACTCCGACAGTGCCCCCTTACTACGACCGAACCCAGAACAGCGCAGCGGTGGCTTGATCGGTGAAGTTAAAATTGAAATCCAGTCCCTTACGGACAGTTAAAGGAAAACGATCATCATGTTGAAGAGAGTTTCGCTAAGCTGTGGAATCTTGTTGGGACTGGTCTGTGGCATGCTCGGCGGTTGCTCTTCCAGCGAGACGCCTACCGGTCAAAACTCAGCTGGCACGGCAGGCAAGTCTCAACCAGCAGCAGACAACTCAAAATCCCCTGCACCAGAAGCTGAAAAACCTGCGGTGACTAAACCTGCGATTCCGGCTCCGGAACCGCTTCCCTTGACAGCCGAGGAACTGGCCGCTGGCTGGATTCGCGTGTTTGACGGCAGCAGCCTCTTTGGTTGGCAAGCGAGCAGTGACGCGAACTGGCAAGTGGTCGACGGAGCGATCACCGTAAGCGGTGGCACTAAAGGCCTGCTCTGTACCACGACTCCCTTTTCCAACTATCTACTGTCGCTCGAATTCCGCAGCGCAGCAGGCACCAATAGCGGAATCTTTCTACAAACCTCTTTGCGTCCGCAGGATCCTGCCAATGACTGCTACGAACTCAATATTGCGGATGCGGACAATCCGTTCCCAACTGGCAGTCTCGTCAAGCGACAAAAGGTCGCTGGAAATTATGACAGTACCGACTGGCAACGATACGAAATCACGGTCCTGGGTGATTCCATTACGGTTAACCTCGATGGGAAACAGGTTCTCCAATATCGTGATACGAAACCCTTGCATCGCGGCCTGATCGGGTTGCAGTTAAATGAAGGCCAGGTGGAATTTCGAGATATCAAACTAAAACCCCTGGAACTTAAACCACTGTTCAATGGCCAGGATCTGACTGGTTGGAAAACCTATCCTGAGATGGCCAGCAAGTTTACCGTAACCGAGGAAGGCTGGCTCAATGTCCAGGACGGTCGAGGGCAACTGGAAACCGAGCAGATGCTCGGTGACTTCGTCTTGCAACTGGAATGCATAACACACGCCAAGGATTTAAATTCAGGAATCTTTTTCCGTTGTATTCCCGGTGATGTGATGATGGGCTACGAATGCCAGATCCACAATGGCATGAAAGACCAGGATCCAGTCAAGCCCAAGGACTGCGGGACGGGCGGATTCTTCCGACGCCAAGATGCCCGCCGCGTAGTGGCCAAGGATCTGGACTGGTTCCATCAAACCTTGATTGTCGACGGTCCCCACATGGCAGCCTGGGTCAACGGTTACCAGGTCAGCGACTGGACTGATAAGCGACCTGCACACGAGAACCCTCGCAAGGGACTGCGACTGGAAGCTGGTACGATCATGATCCAGGGACATGATCCGACCACTAACATTTCCTTTCGAAACTTGAAAGCAACGGAATTGCCAGCACGACGGTCGACGACAAATCCGTAAATAAATTGGGAAAATTTTTCTGGTAAGCTGTGCGGATTAGTCTTTTCAGGTCATCACGTAACCGTCAAGTCATTTTCGCGTCACCGCTGGCGGGAAGACCAGACAGGCACTTGGATTACGCGGGGTTGTGATCTTTTTCACGCAATCTGTGCTTTTTTTCACAACAGCAAGACTAGCCAGAAACCGATGGATGAGTGCAGGCGCCGGGCCTGATTTAGATTTGACGAAAGCTCAGCGTCTTGATTAGTCTGGAGTGACGAGCTTTTCTCTCTCCTCCTTTCTTATCCTTTCTCTTTACATCGTGGAATTATTCATGACGATACGAAGTATTCTGCAAACCAAGGGGAACGAAGTTTACACGACTAGTCCCGAGACGAAATTATCGGAAGTCGTAAAAAAACTGGTTCACCATCAATGCGGATCACTCCTGGTATGTGACGGCGAACGACTGGTGGGCATCATCACTGAGCGGGATTTACTCCGCGCTTCGGCAGCCGATGGACAAGACCTTGATGCGACGGCCGTCTCAGAACTAATGACTGGCAACCTGGTCACCGGCACGCCCGACGACTCGATCAGCCAGACAATGGGGCTGCTCACCGAGCAGAGAATCCGACACTTGCCGATCTTGGAAAATGACAAGCTGGTTGGAATTATTTCGATCGGTGACGTGGTTAAAGCGCAATACGCAAAACTGACGATCGAAAACCACTACCTGAAAACTTACATCCACAGTTAACAGGTTATTCAACCCATTGCTTTGCGCAATTCAACCGGCAGTTGGAAATGGACTTCCTCTTCACGGATAGTTCGCACTTCAACCTCGGCCTGGTAGTTTTCCTGCAGGTAAGCCACGCAATCCTCGACCACTGACTCCGGTGCGCTCGCTCCAGCGGTGATTAGCACCGTCTCGATTCCCTCGAACCAGCCTGGTTCAATATCCTCAACTCCGTCAATTAATTGGGCCGGAATGTTCAGTTCCAACGAAATCTCTTTGAGACGCTGGCTATTGGAACTATTCTGGCTGCCCAAGACCAGCACCAGGTTTGCCTCTTTTGCTAACAGGCGAACCGCTTCCTGCCGATTTTGAGTGGCATAACAAATATCCTCTTTGGCAGGCGAAGCAATCTCAGGGAATCGCTTTTCCAACCGACGGATAATGCGACTTGCATCGTCCACGCTCAACGTCGTCTGAGTAAGATAAGCAACCCGCGCTGCCGGCGGAAAATCCAACTGGTCAACTTCCTCTTCCGATTCCACGAGGACGATTGACTCGGGAACTTCTCCCATCGTGCCCACCACTTCATCGTGCCCTTCATGGCCAATCAAGACAATATGGTAGCCAAGTTTGGCAAAGCGAATCGCTTCCAGGTGCACCTTGGTCACCAGTGGACAGGTCGCATCGATGGCAACGAGTTGGCGATCCCGGGCAATTTGCCGGATTTCAGGAGAAACACCATGCGCAGAAAAGAGCAAGTGGGAATTTTCCGGCACGTCATCTAAGTCATCGACAAAAACAACACCGCGGTTGGTAAAAGACTCAACCACAAATCGATTGTGAACAATCTCATGATAGACGTAGATCGGAGCCCCGAAAGCATTCAGGGCCATATCCAGGCACTCGATCGCCATGTTAACACCCGCGCAAAATCCGCGTGGTGCTGCCAAGATAATTTTCATCCGTTCCTTTCTTTTAACTCGACCGGCCTTCACTCATCATAATTAAAGACAGGCAACCAAGACAACCAACCAACATCAAGACTTCCCTGGTCACCCGCAAGGATCCAAGACCGGTTAACTCCCGGCAATTCTCTTTTCATCTTCGTCACGCTGCTGTAACTGTTCAATTACCCCAGTCAGGCACTGAGCCAGGCGATCCGATAATTCCTTGGCCTGCTTCTTACGCTGCCAAATATCCTGGATACTACCGGGTCGCTGAAAGAGCGCTCGTGCTGCCGCTCCAAGTTTACCGGCCCGCGTAGGACGCCGATCAATCGGCTCTAGATCGCTGATCAGGCCATCGACTGGATCCCGGTCAATAATCTTCACCGATAGAAAACGAACGTTCTCCCGCTGACACACCTCTGCGATAGCTTGCGTTTGCGTGTCGCAAGCCAGGGCCTGGTGAGTATCAATAACCGCCTGTCGCTCTGCCTCCGTTTGTGGCAGTGTGGGCAGGGAAATCAATTTTCCTGCGTGAAATGTTGGCCGGGAATTAAGTTCCTCCGAGTCAGCCAGGCAGGCAGCAGGCCAGCTATTGCCCTCTTGATCGCTAACCACATCAGGTATCAGGATATGCCCACACTCAATTTCAGACCGCAAGCTGACCGCAAAACCGGCCGCGATGACCCAGCGGGGACGCCGCATGATGATCAAGTCGCGCGTACCCCTTGCCGCTCGACGCAGACCACCTCCCACCTCTGCGATGACCACCGGAACATTTTTCCAACTGCCACAGTGTTCCAGCAACGCCACGCAGCGGGTACTAACAGGCTGACTCAGTTTACGCTTAAGTCCAGCGGCCTCTTCCGCATGAGGGAATATTACCGCCAAGCTGCCGGGAATGATCTTCTCGCTGGTCTGCTCTGAATTGGGGACCATTAAGGGCCTTCCTGACTGGTCTCTGGATTAGCCGCTGCAGGCACTATGCGATCACCGACGGTAAACAAGATGCCGACCTCCGCCGGCATCTCCAGCGGCAGCGGATGAAGTATGCCCGTTTCAACCAGTTCCTGTTGCACCAGGTCCCGGGTGATATAGTCCGTGAACCCGTAGTTTCCGGGTTTACGGTAACCGTCAATTAAACTCCAGTAAACAAAGACGTGAGTAATCTCATGTTTACGCAAAATCGCCAATCGTTGTTGCGCATCACGATCTCGCATCAACTGTTCGAAAACAGATTCGTCGAAACATGTGTTGTAAAGGGTCGGTACCCGCAAATCAAATGGCTCAGCATCTCCCACCAGCAGAACTTTTCCACCTGTCGACGTGAGGTGCTCATTCAGGTAACGGTGTACATGCCCATGATGGGTGTCTTCCAATTCACCCGCAACCGGCGGACCGTTACGCAGTTGCTCCAGCCCAACCAGAAATCGGTTGTCTCCCAACAATTGGGAACTGCCTGCCAGCGCTCCGAACAGCATCGCAAACAACAACACGGCCGGCAAAACTGCCGCCGGCCCGCTACGACAAAGGCGGTCACCTCCCAGGCCAGCGAGCAGAGCCAGTAGTGGCAAGATTGGCACCCAAAACCGTTCAATGCGATGAGTCAACAACCACCAGACCAGGAACGTGTAACCAATCAGGGCAGCTATCCAAAAAACTTCGCGACGACGTCCTGCCCCTATCAAACCGATGACAGCAAATGGTACGAGCAAAGGACTCTGCCACGAGCTGCGGCCAGCGAAGTGACTCAGCGCGTCCCACAATTGTGGCAGACTGTATCGGTAGCCAGCCAAATCACGAGGAACCTGGTGAGCTTGCTGCCACTGTTCGTGACGGGCAACTGTTCCAGTTTCACCCCCAAACCAGTTTCCCAGCAGTGGATAAGTTGGATTGCCAGTCAGAACCACATTCTTAGCAAACCAGGGACCACACCCCAAGCAGACGGCTAGCAGGAACACTGCGATAACTGCCGGTCGCCGACGACCCGCTTGGATGACCAGGTAGATCAAAAGCGGCACAACGACAAGCAGTATGGCCGGATACTTACAAGCTACCGCACTGCCGGCCAAAAATCCCGCCAGGCCAGCACAGGCCAGTCGCTCCGGGCGCTGCCGCCAAAGCAACACAGCATAAACGGCCATGAAGCCGTAAAAAGCCACAGCAATTTCAACCAGGCCATTGAGACAAACATGCAATACCCAGGGAGTAGCGAGAAAAAGAATCGGCGCAACGACCGCCACCATGCCAGAAAACCAGCGACGACCAGCAAGGTACAGTCCCCAGGCTGTCAGCAATCCAAAGGATGCCAGCAGCGTCTTTCCTACCATCGCCCCCCACCACCAGTCGTTGCTACCCGGCCAAACCGCCATCGCGGGGATGCTTAACACTTCCGATCCCAATGGCATGTTTCCGTACACATTATGGGGCAAAAATTCAACACGCCCTTTCAAATACCACTCCTTGGGAACCTGCAAGTGATATTCCCGCACGTCAAAATCTTGTGGTGGCAACATGCCCCCCCACAAAATAATCAATGCCAGCGGTGCTAATAGCCTTAACCAACGGGCGTCTGAACTGCCCTGGTCAACAGCCTGTGAACTTAGCTGGTTCACCGAGGTTGGCTGAACAGCTGAAAACCTTCGCAAGATCACCGCCGCGGGTACAGAAACCGCCAACAGGAGAATAAACAAGCTGCCTGCTTGCAAGAAACCCGCACACCCTAAAGCCAGCGTGCAAAGCGAAAGAAAACTCAAACCAACCGCCAGGCAAAAAAGTCTCCCTTCTGCCAGCGACAGTTCTGGCAACAGTCGCAAGGGGCGTAAAAGAATATATCCCCAACCCCATGCCGAAACCATCATCAAGCTGACCACCAGCAACAGAGGCAGGCGATCCCATAAAACAACTCGCGACCAGTCCCTACCAATCCACTGCGACAACAATTCATCGGGTACCAGCAATAACCAGCCAACCGACCGATGAAACTGATCGCTCCAGAAGAAGACCACCAAATAGAGCACCAACAGAACCCAGGTAACGATGACAACCCGTCGGTTAAGCGGACCCTCCGCTGGCTGGCTCGACTGGTTGGCTGCTGGTTCGGTCATGCTACCGCTGCAATACCTACAAAAGTTATATCTGGTTCCCGTCTGTTGTAACGGGCAGGAAAACGGTTTACCGCTAAAACGATGATCTCAAGGAACTGAAAAAGTTTGCTGGCCCTTCTTTATCCCTAAGCTATAGTTGCGCAAGGCAGGCTGAAACAAGGCCAATTATGCCAATTATACGGACCTCATGGACTCATCCCGGCTCGACTCCGGGAACGAAATCGAACAACCAGACAAGCTATTTTAACCAGTGAAGTGACGCTTATGTCTCATCAGCAAAAACTGCAGGGCATTTTTACTCCCAACATCGTCCCACTCGATGACCAGGGAAATATCAACGAATCCGAAACACGTCGCTATGTAGACTGGCTGATCGATCATGGCGTTCATGGACTCTACCCGAATGGGTCGACCGGTGAATTCACACGTTTCACAGCGGAAGAACGGATCCGGATCATCGAAATCATTGTCGACCAAACTGCTGGTCGTGTCCCGGTCCTGGCCGGAGCAGCCGAAGCCAATGCCCGTGAAACGATTCGCGCCTGCGAACGCTACGGAGCCCTCGGAGTGAGAGCGGTGGCCATTGACTCGCCCTTCTACTACAAGCAGAGTCCAGATGGGGTCTACGCATACTTCAAGGAAATCGCTGCTCACTCTCCCGTCGACGTGACGCTCTACAACATTCCCATGTTTGCCTCACCAATCGACGTACCCACCGTTCAACGACTTTCAGAAGAATGTCCGCGTGTTGTGGCCATTAAAGATTCCTCCGGTGACCTGCCCCACATGATGCGTATGATCACCAAGGTTCGTCCCAATCGACCCAACTTCAGTTTTCTTACCGGTTGGGATCCCGCCTTGATGGCCATGATGCTGATCGGCTGTGATGGTGGAACCAATGCAACCAGCGGCGTCGTTCCAGAAATCACCCGTAAGCTGTATGACCTGTCGCGCGCCCATCGCATCGATGAAGCCTGTGACCTCCAGTATCGCTTGCTGGAACTGTTCGACGCCATGATTTATTCTTCTGAATTCCCCGAAGGATTTCGGGCAGCCTTGCAATTGCGCGGTATCCAGACCGGTCGCGGTCGCCAGCCTCAGTCGCTGTTACAGCAAACAGAACTGGAAACACTCAGTCAACAACTGCAATGCCTGCTGGCCACCGAAGGATTTACTTCTGAACCGGCTGACGGATGTCAGGATGCCTCCGCAGCCGACCCTCAGCAAATTGCTCGTATCGTGCAGGGTGTTCTCGGTGAATTGCAGCGACGTGGAATTGCCTGAACCGTCGCAGCTTTCTGACCACATCAAGAAAAGAGGCACCGGGTACCGTTCACCCCGTTTACGATACCCGGTGCAATTGCCACTCAGTGGTGTCCTGCCTGGCAACAAACTCGCTAACACGCACGCTATGGCGTGAGGTAGCGGACGAAATTCCTTAATGGCTGGCCCGGCACGTAAACCTTGGGCTGGCCCAACAAACCCTGTCCCACCTGGTAATCCTGCGGAACCGAACCGAGGGACATGATCGGACGATAACGGGCAACCGCACCAGAGCCGTAGCCGCTGGCATTGCCACGAGAGTAGGCATCCATCGGAATGGCCGACGTACCACCGCAGCGAACGTAATTCCCTGAAAATCCGTTGGACTGCAGTGCTGGACTGCCTAGTCGTGGAACCTGGCTGGCCACACTAACCGGCTGCCAGTAAACGGTCGGTTGCACCATCGCCGCCGGCCTCATCGACTGCCACTGTCCCATTGGCTGCATCATCGACGAAGCCCCTGAAACAGATGCCGGCATAACCATCATCGGTGCCGTAGCCGTACTAGCTACCGGACTCATCAACTGGTTATGGGAAACGAACTGCGTCGCTGGCAGCGCCGGTCGTGCCGGCATAACCATCATCGGTGCCGTAGCCGTAGTAGCTACCGGACTCATCAACTGGTTATGGGAAACGAACTGAGTCGCTGGCAGCGCCGGTCGTGATACTGGCTGCCAACCGATCGCTGGCGGAACCACTCCCGCTTGACTGTGA
>CAZXJC010000337.1:0-4091 GCA_964640885.1 uncultured Pirellulaceae bacterium
AACCTGAGGGATATGAATTTTTCCATCTTTCGAGAGTAAGCGTGGCACCTCAAAATAGGTTGCGTCCTTGACATGGCCAATTAAATGACCTGCGTCAAAAGGATCGTGTCCGCCACCGTGTCCGCCACCGTGTCCATCGTCATGTGCTGGTGGTGCCGCCGAGCTATCTGCCGGTGCGTCGTGCGGGGCATGTTCGGGTTCGTGTTGCTTGTCCACCATCATAATTCCTACTGGGCTTCCACCGGTTCGTTTGGATTCGCCTGTAAACAGGCGACCTGGGCAACGGTCTCCAGGATAAGCATCACAAAGTAAAAGGTCATCAAGTAATAAATGAAATCAGCTTCAAGCAACCAGCCACGTCGGAAGGCGACTGCCACGCAAACTGCCAGTGGCAGTCCCATGCGAACGCCATAGGAAAGAGCTATCTGGAACAAGGCTCCCTGGACCGTTTGTAAGCGATTGAAGAACAGCAGCAGTGGTAAGTTGGCCAGCAGGCAAACCCCTAAGGCAAGGCCTACGGCAATGCCCCCATTGCTTCCGTGGGCCCGCAAGCCAATGGGAAGCAAGATGACGGTCAATAACAGGTTGGTAATTAACAAGGCAGTGAGGTGCCCGGTTAATGTTCGCAACCAATCCATGGCATGAGCTTCCTTATCCCACATAACAGTCGACTTCTTCTTATTCCAGTGGACTTAGCTTCATGATTTGCCAAATTCCGACAACCAGCCCCAGACCAAATCCGACAATCGTGCAAACCGCCTGTGTCTCAAGCCATCGATCTACCCCCAAACCGATGAGGCCGGGAACCACCATTGTGCCTGCGATTGCCGTCACTTGTGACGCCATCGCGTAAGCCTTTACACCTGGTGAACGATCATCCTTGGATTCACTCACAGACAGTTTCTCGAAGCCCTTCGGGTGGGATGCCCTGGCGGACTCTAAACGTTTGCCAAGTCATTGTTTAGGCATCAATTTCTATCAGCTCTCGGAACCGATTTAAACCACTGCCTGTAACTTTCTTCTTGAAGCCGAACAATCTATCGCAGCCAGGGGGAATGGTCAACCAACCAAATGCCGAGAAAATGCCAGTTTGGGTCTGCCGGGACCAGCAGTAGCAACTGCCGGCGTCTTCTTGACTTCTGCGGTTTGTGACGGCGCGGCCCATGGCCCCAAAAGAGGTCTCGCTACGATCGATTTCTAGAGCCTTCAAGTATCACGTTTGCTTCTTTCGGAGTGTGATCTTCATGAGTTTAGGGGAAATGATCTAAGGAGTTGTATATAAATAGGTTATGGCTATTTCTGCCAATCAATAAATACTCCTCATGGGGGGTTGAATCGTTGCGTGTTTTTGTTTTCTGAATTAGACTCATCAATGGTCGATTATGGACGTCACTGACCTAGTCTACAGGCCACGTTGCGTTGGAGCATGACGTGGGCTGCCTGCCGAAGAACTGGCTGAAAATCGACCCGGTTACGGTACAGGGGCAAATCTCCAGGAGAATTCGCTGCTTAGCAACGGGTTTTCAAGAGAATTGTGCTGTAATTGTGTGATCGACGCGAGCTACCCCCTAGTTCGCGGACAACGGTGCGGTAACCGTTAGCCGTTCGTAGTAATGGTTAACAAAGGGTGGAGACGGTACCCGTTGGCCAGTTTAAGTTTTTTCATTACGAGATGCTTTGAACTGGAAAGAGCAAGTTGTCACGGACGACGTGAAATCCCAACTAGGAGTTCACCGTAACGGAGGGTGAACGATTACGTTTGGAGGAGGGTTGGTTCCTTGATTACTGCTGCTGATCTAAAAACACAGACAGTTAAAGAGCTTGGCGAATTGGCCAAGCAAATGGGTGTTTCCGGCTGGCATTCGATGCGTAAGGACCAGTTGGTAACGGCCTTGGTGCGTTCGGCTAAACAGCAACGCGCCCCCACGGCACGCGCGGCTACCTCGTCTCGAACCAGCGGTCGCGGTACGACTAGCCGATCCACGAAACGGAAGGTGCGTAGTACGAACAGGTCACCATCTTCTTCGTTACGAAAAGGTCGTGCTGCGGGCAAGAAAAAAGCGACCCGCGCCAAGCGGGGCACCACGACTGCCAGTGGCAGACGTGGGCGCAAAAGCGCACGTATTAAAAGTGCTCATGCCAGGACTCGAATGTTCAAAGACTTATCGACGCCGGCGAACTCCACAGACCAGGCAACTGCCAGGAAAGCGACCAAGACCAACGGCAAATCCAACTCGACTGCTAGTCACAAGAAATCAGCTGCTACCAAAGCCACTAGCACTAGTAAAGCAGCGGGATCCAAGGAAAAGGTTCGCAAGGACCGGATTGTCTTGTTGGTCCGTGATGCCTATTGGATCCAGGCATGCTGGGAAGTTACTCGTCAGAGCGTTCAGCGCGCTAAATCTGCCATGGCTGAAAACTGGCATACGGCCAAGCCGGTGCTGCGAGTTTATGAGCTTATCGAGGGGAAGTCGAACCGAAGGTCGGAACGGGTTTGTCGAGATATTGAAATTCATGGTGGGGTCACGAACTGGTATATCGATGTGGCCGATCCACCGCAAAGCTATCGCGTGGACCTGGGATACCTGGCTGCCAATGACAAGTTCTATTCACTGGCTCGCAGCAACACGGTGACGACGCCTGTTCCCGGTTCGAGTGATACCATTGACGAAAACTGGACCGATATAGCTGAAAACTACGAAAAGATTTATGCCCTTAGCGGGGGACATGATGAAGGAAATGCTGCATCGGAACTTCAGGAATTGTTTGATGAACGCTTGCGCCGACCCATGGGTTCGCCGCTAGTGACACGTTACGGGGTGTCCGGGGAACATGTGCCTGGCGGTCGACCAGAATTCGCTTTTATGGTGGATGCGGAGATGATCATTTTTGGGTCAACCGTACCCGACGCGAATGTTACCTTGCTGGGAGAACCGGTCAAGGTTCGTTCGGACGGTACGTTTACGATGCGTTTGAGTATGCCCGACAAACGTCAAGTGATCCCGGTTGTGGCTGCCAGTAAGGATGGCATTGAAGAGCGGACGATTGTGGTAGCCGTGGAACGTAATACGAAAGCGATGGAGCCTAGAATCCTGGAAGAGGAAGGGTAGTTCTCACGGGCTAGCCTACTTGCTTGTCGCTCGAGAGGCCCTCTGATACCATGCGTTTGGCGAACATCGCAGCGGTCCGACGAGCACGATACTTGGCCTGGAGGGCTGATTCTCTCCGCGACTGTCGCCTTCATCAAATTTCTCATAGCGATCAGGTGGCGGATGAGCCAGTCTCGGCTAGTTGAACAACGCGAGCAGTTGCTTCGGTATATCGGTCAGTACCAGAGTTGCCTGGTGGCATTTTCTGCTGGTGTCGATTCTACGGTGGTAGCGAAGGCGGCCCAACTGGTTTTGGCGGAGCAGGCGTTGGCGGTTACCGGGAACAGTCCCAGCCTGGCATCGGGGGAACTGCCGCAAGCCAGGGAAGTTGCCCAGTTGATCGGAATACGACATGAAGTTGTAGAAACAGCTGAGTTCTCTAATCCAGACTACACTCGCAATGATGTGAATCGCTGTTACTACTGCAAAACAGAACTTTACGGGTTGCTGGACCAGTTGCTTGAGCGGGCAGGTTTTGATGTTGTTTTTAGTGGAGCGAACGAGGATGACTTATCTGATTATCGTCCCGGTCTGAAAGCAGCCAGAGAACATCGAGTTTGTAATCCACTAGCCGATTGTGGATTCAACAAGGAAGATGTTCGCCGCTTAGCCCGACATTGGGATTTGCCTGTCTGGGATAAGCCAGCAACTCCCTGTCTGTCGAGTCGAGTTGCTTACGGAGAAGAAGTGACTCCAGAACGCCTGGCCATGATTGATCAAGCAGAAAGGTTTTTGCGAGAAGAAGGTTTTACCAGTGTACGAGTCCGGTATCATCGGGGAGACCTGGCCCGCCTCGAAGTGCCACTTGACCAGTTAGAAAGACTAAGCCAATTTCCCTTACGTGAATCACTGGTCGACCAGTTGGAAACAATTGGCTTTAAGTTCGTCACGATTGATCTGGCCGGCTTTCGTTCCGGTAGCCTCAATCAATTGGTCGTCTTG
>CAZXJC010000338.1:0-6882 GCA_964640885.1 uncultured Pirellulaceae bacterium
CAATCTTCTCGGTCACTTCTTTTTTCAGTGGATCATCCGTTTCAACAGCATCCTGTAGTGTCGTGGTCAGTGTCTTCGTTTGTTGCAAGTCTGCCAGCGTGGCTTCGAGGGTTGCCCGAATGCTTTCGTAATCTTTCGCGGCTTCTTTCTCAAAGTAGCTTTCAGCATCCTCGTCGATGGTGATTGTCACGATCTCACTAAGAGCAACTTGCGGGCCTTCCATATCTTTGGGCAGGTTATCGGTCACTCTTAATCGCACCGTGAGGACACGAACTCCGGACAGATCGTATTGCCCCAGGTTAAACAAGTGATTCGCTTCCACGTAAGCGGGATCGAGCGAATCGGGCAAGTCCACCTTTAACGGCAACCGTTCTTTTCCATCGGTAGTCGTCAGCAACTCACCTTTTGCGACTCCGTAGTCGTCCGTCGCCAGGTAGCTAAGGGGTAATGTATCGGTCGATTTCATCTGCAACCGTTTGGCCAACGGTTTTACGATCTTGACTTCGGGAGGCTGATCTTTCAGCGCCCGGATTGTGTATTCTTGAGGCCAACTGACAAAGCCATGTTTATCTTCTAGTCGCAAAGTCCAAACTCGGCCACCGATCATTTCCTTGGTGAGTTTAACCTGCCAATGACAAACGCTCTGTTTGCTCTCTTTTGAGGGGACAATTTTCCCGTTCTGCGCTGGCAGACCATCGACCTGCAGGCGAGCTACCTTAAGCTCAGTATTGGAATGCGCGGTTACGGTTACTTGCGTTCCGATGAGGGCTTCGATACGCCCTTCGAATTTTTTATCCTGGCGGGTCCCTTGGCCGGTATAGGCTGGGTACTGGTATTCGACTTCCAGTTGCTCAACTTCTGGCCTGGGAACGACTGTTACATCGTAAAATCGGCTTAAGGCACCTCCTGCGTGGACTCGATATCGAAAACCTTCATCTACCACCGGCAGGCTGAACGAGAACCGGGGATTGCCATCATCATCGGCCGACATATCGATCATACGATCGGTAGTCTCAGACTGACTTCCCTGGTGCCGTAAGAGACGGGCACTCCGGACGCGTTTGTCCTTGACCGTCACTTCCACACGGAGCGAATCTCCTCGAGCAAGTACAATGTCCTGCGGGATAATCACCATATCTGTTTCGTGGACGTTACCGATATCGGCAAACGGTATCATGACACGATTTACCAGTCGGGACGTGTCTTCTGGCCAGAGGACCCAGGCAAACAGTAACAGGGCTGCCGTAGAAAGCACTGCAACCAGGTACTTGCGGACGGTATCAAAACTGAATTCCCGTTCGGGTATAACAATCGTCGCTTGGCCGGTAGCTTCTTTCGCCAGTTCGGCGATCATGAGTTCCGATCCCCTCAGTTCGGGCGCATCGGGACTGCTGAGCAGTTCCACGGCTGAACTAAGACGCTCTTCCAACTCGGGGTGCCGGCTTTCGATCAACCGAGCAATTCCTTCCAAGGTAAAGCTACGTGCCAGCGGTCTAACCAAGAACCAGTAGCCCGTTGCCAAGACACTGGCTAGCGCAGCCATCGACAAAATCCAGCGTCCCGTGGAGGAGAAGATGGTAACCGTTGCATCAACAGCCATTGCAATTAGGAGTGCGCCCAGCGCCGCTGCCATAACTGCCAGTAGGCCACGAACGATCGTCACCAATCGCGATCGGCGGATTAGTGCCTGAAGTTTTTTGACAATGGTTTGGGGAACACGGCTAAGGTCGCGGTCCATCGTAAGACTACTCATATCAATCCTCCACGTTTTCGAATTACCCACTCAATTGTGAGCAAGAGAACCATGCCCGCCAACAGCGGCCAAGCATCCCAAAGAGTTTGACGCGTCTGTTCAGTATAGCGTCGAGTACCGGTACCGAAAAAGTCAAGAACTGCGGCAGCCTGATCTGCTTCCACTACCCCACCCCCCGAAAGATGGGTCAAATAGGCGAGTGCTTCCCGATCAGCGGTCGGTTCCAGCAGTTCTTTACTGCTAACTTGTGGCGAAAGTACCGTAATTGCCGTTTCTACTGCCTCTTCTCCTTCGATTGCCAGCACTTCGGCTGCTTGGGGACTTTCCAGGACCAGCCGGAAAGTTCCTTCTCCGGGTAACTGATTAAGCTCTAGTTGATACATCCCGGCCGAGTCAGGGACCGCTTCAAGCGGCTTGGTCAGAACCAGTCGTTGATCTTGGAAGACCTTAATTTGCGCTTTTTCGTCCATCAGCGGTTCGAGTTGCGCATCGGTTATTTTGGCTTTCACGGAGATGGTTTCTCCATGGCCGTAGAGAATTCGATCGGTTCCGAGGCGAACCTGGCTGGTGCCGGCTTGTAATTTACCTGATTCAGCCCAGCGTATGATCTGTCCCCAGAAGCGGTGATGATAAGTATCACCAACTCGATATCGTAGTCTCCAAGTCCGATCTGACGTGATCATCATAACGCGTCCGGCACCATACGAGTGGGTCGCCAGCAGTGCATTTTGGCGTTCGAGTGTTTCTCGTTTTTTACGTCGTTCGGCTGCCTGTTCACTCGATTCTTCGGCCGGCGCCAGCAGTTCTGCTTCGATTTGTTCGTTACTAGCGTAGGCCAGCACGGTGGCTCCCGGTTTTGTTCCGCTGATTGGATACCGCCAATACATATCTGGCAGTTCACTCCAGATACGATCATTTTCATCCGGTGTATCTGCTTGCCGCGTGACCGCATGCCGGCGCCCGGCCTGCGACAGTGTCCAACGAAAACTCGGTTCTGGTGCGGCCACCATGGTTTCCGTCGTCGCTTCAAAGGTGACCGGGAAAAGGCCATGCAACGCGGTATCCGTAAACTGGTGCGGCAGATTTCGCGGCCCGGCAATCACGATCAGCGTACCACCACGTTTATTGACAAAATCGTGAATGATGCGGATGCCATCAGCGGTCAATTGCTGGGCCGACACATCCCCCAGGACGATAACGTCGAATTTCATCCATTCCTGTTCATTCGCTGGCAAGCTGGTCGCCTCATGTTCTCCATCCGAGCGTGTCACCGAGGCTGGTATATCCGGACGTTCCTTGACTGTTGCCAGGCGATCTGGCGCCAACAGCACGGTCTGCAGCCGAACGGTTTTATCGCGGCCCACGAGAAGATTTCGCAGATAGCGAAATTCCCAACGTGGTCGATCCTCAATGATCAGCACCTGGGTTCGTTCATCAGTCACGGCAACGGTAACATCGCGCGTATTATTATTAGCAAAGGTATCTTTTGGCCCGGCATCTCCATCACGCGTCTCGATACGAACGTTGTAACGCTGAAAGCCTTCTATCTTCGGGACATCGTAGAGTTCGACAAGGCCAGTAAAATCATCCTCTTTGACCTCGATCTTTTGCTCGATCGGTTTATCATCGCCATGGGTCATCACCAGCCAAACATCCCGGTTCTTCATCCCGTTGACCTTCACCCGTGCCCGCACTCGCAATTGGTCTTCCACGAAAAGCGTGCTGGGGGACTCCAGGCTAACGATAGCAGCGTCGACCGGTGCCCGCGAACTACCCACGACAACGGCGGAAACCGGAATCTGACGATTAGCCAGTTCACGGGCTACCGTTCCCAGGTCACCACTCGCATTGTGGCGGCCATCGCTGACCAGCAGGATACCTGCCAGCTTCTCTTGGGCAATCTCTTCCCGAACAGTCTCCAGAGCCGCGACAACATCGGTCGTCAACCGGTTCTGCTGTGCAGCAGTTTCCGCCACCTGTTGTTGTGCCTGGTCAGTGGGAGCTCCATCATCGGCGGGCGGACTGTCGTTAACAGCTTGTTCCGACGTGGCAACCGCCAATTCGGCCTTCAGTTGTTCTTCGGTTGTTTCCGTAAGCTGGCTATCAAAACCAAACACCTTAACGGTATAGCCATCACGAAACTTACCCAGCAGGTTCTTTTCCTCACCCTCGCTACGGAGCAGCATAGCCCTGGCAATCCGGGCACGCGAAAGCGAAGCAACCTCGGCAATTTTCTTGTTGTCTTCCGGACTCAATGACTGCAAGAAACTTTGATCCACCGTTTCGACCAGTGCCATCATTTCCAGGTTGATCGCCCGCAATTCAGTTGCCACACCTTGCAAGTGTTCTACGACAACCCCAACTCGCGTCGCAACATCTTGCTCAGTAGCAACAACTGCTTTCTGGCAGTCAACAAGCCGGCTAATTACATTATTATCGATACGATCTCGCAGGGCACTGGCCTTGGCCCGGGTTTTCTCTGCCAGCTTCAATTCAGCACTCAACAGATCGCGAAACCGCGATTCTTGTTCCGCCAGTGTTGCTCGCCATTGCTTGATGGTTTGCCTGAGTGGTTCCCTGCGCAAGTCAAAACCTTTTCCCAGGTTTGTTTGCTGAGAATTCTGCAAGCGAACGAGGCTGGACGCTTCTACATTAATGCCATTGATCGTGCGCCCCAGTTGCGCCACCACGCCATCCAGGTCGTAGGGCCGTTTGGCCAACTCCGGATTAAACATGTGAGCCAACCGAATCTGTTCCGAATCGGTTAACTGATCATCCTGGATATCCATCGAGGTCGAGTCGTCGACCAGGATGGCCACCACACGTTCGTCAACATGTTCCTGTTCCCAAACAATTACCGGTTGCAACAGCATCAGGACTACCAGCAACAGCATAGCGGTTCGCAGGCAAACCAGTGTCAAACCGGTCTTCCGAGTAACCGTTTGGCGTTCCAGTTGGTAAAGGGCCAAAACCACTTCCACGCCAATAGCCGTCCCCAAGCAGACGCCCCAGAGTGACCAACTGGTGGCAAACACGATCCAACGGACCAGCAAGCTGCAGGTCAACCAGAGCGTCACGTAGCCAATGCCCGCTCGTACCGCGAAAAACACGATTGCCGGCAACTGGCTCAATTGCCAACGCCCTCTAAGGTGATGGGAACCCACCCAGATCAGGGTGGCGATTGCCACCAACAGCGCTACGACCAGCGTTGGCCAGTCGGCTGACAGCAATTCCGGTCGTTCGATAGCTATGGACATTCAAACACTCTTATTTCACGCGAACTTGAGCTACCATTTCGCGAGCGCGATCGCGGAAGCTGCTCAATTTCTCACCTTCAGACACGAAAGCCACTTGGGGCATCGTGTCTGTTTTTCGCCGCATGGCGACCCAACGGGTCACGAAACATTCGACAAGCAAAATAACCAGGGCCGCCACGGCCAGGTATTTCCACAATTCATGGCCCGGGATATTACCGCTGACAGCAGCAACCATTTGCTCTACATCACCGGCTCGAAAATAGTTAAATTCTTTAAAATGCGCCTGGGCAATCGCCTCCTGCCCGGCACTCAAGCCTTCCAGGTAGCTTTCGTCCAGCACCAGTTCCACGGCAAACGGTACGCCACTCGACTTATCATTTTGTTTGACCACCAGGTCGGGCAGGCTGTCACCCACCTGCTCCGGTACTTGCAATGCATAGACACCCGGTTTTTCGGCCCCGACCACGGTAACCAGCATTCGCCGATCACGAATCTCAACCGCAGCCTGGTCCAGCAAATCACCACTGGGACGCGTAACGTTGACTGATTGTCGTTGCGACTCACCTGCCGGCGGTTCGTCGGTTGATGGTGTCGGCAAGAGGGGAAAGTCGAGCGTGAGGATTTCTGCCGGGGAGTGATTCAACTGCACCATATCGCGTGCCGCCAGGTGATAAGTCAACTCATGCACCAGTGGCAGGAAAGAATTCAGCGTCACGAGGTTATTACCATTATCGTCGAGTGAAATTGAGCTGAGGGCCACCAGGCCGTCATTGGCAACTCGTTCCACCAGCAGCGGGTCTCCGCCGTCGAGCAATGCCCCGGTGGTAACCCCGGAATCTGCCGGGTCAACCTTCAGTTGCCAATAGGCACTGACCAGGGCAGTACCTAAATCGGTTTCTTCGTTGGCAATCACCCGCGCGAAGGCACTGTGATCACACTGGTCCAAAGCGGGTCCAATGCTATCCCCGTCATCAGGAACGTTGATGCGTTCGACCAGTTGAGCCGGCATCACAGGTTGACCATTCGGCAATTGCCAACCGTTGTAAAAAGCTGCCTCGCTCCGTTCACCGGGAGTAACCAGCAGGCCACCACCATGCGACACGTAGCCAGCCAGTCTCTTGGCAGCTTCGGATCCCAGGCGAGGCACGTCAACCAGCATCACGACACGGTAGTCATCAAAATGAACTCGTTCATCCAGGTCAGGAGCGGGCAGGACACGAACGGTTACCAGCTGCCGCCCCAATGGCGACTCTTCCTCGGTCAACTCTTCTTCGGGCGGTGGCGCCAAGGCCATCTCCAGGAAGAACGTAGAGCGATCCTCTGCTCGCACCTGGGATGATCCATCAACCAGTAACACTGGCAAGGTAGCCAGCACCTGGACGACCAGCGACTGTTGATTGTCATCGATCAGGTCATCATTGTAGGTGACATGCGCAGTCAACACTTGCGTTCCGTTTTGAGCAAACTGGTGGGAAAACCGAACATGCTGGGACTGGCCCGGCTCGATCGGATCCAGTGGGCGAGAAATGACCGTACCATCCTGGAAACGCAATTGAACACCATCGGGAACAGCCGTCTCGCGTCCCGTGTTTTCCACTTGTACATCAATGGAAACGCTACGGTCTGTACCGACCACCGTTCGTGACAGAGTCATCGAACTGACCGCAATATTCTGATAGGTCTTGGGTTGAGCAAGAAATCGCGTGACCACGCGAGGCTTGGTCGGCAACTCACCCAGTCTCTTGGCCACGTACTGCCAGCGTTCTGGCTTAGCCGTATCCCAGCCAACGTTCTGACCATCGGTAATCAGGACAACTTTCTTGGCAGCATTATCACCACGTGCCAAGCTGGCACCAGCCTCTTCAAAGGCTT
>CAZXJC010000339.1:0-3832 GCA_964640885.1 uncultured Pirellulaceae bacterium
AGCAGGTTCAGCAAGCACTTGGCGTCTCCTTTTGGAGGTTTCCAGATTCGTAGTGCTGCTCCGATTTGCATAGAAAAGAATTCGCATCTCATTTAGACTGGATCGAGTCACCGGCGCATTAAGAAAAGGTTCGCTTTTAAGGTAGCTGTATGTTTCGTTCCAAGCAGAGAGGGCTTAAGCGGTGGGGTGGAGCCGTCTGTTTTGTGCTGCCGCTGTTAACGTTTTTCTTTATTCTCAGTGCTGATTTTGTTATGTGGGATGATGATCGGGCGATTATCAATAACCCACTGGTGGGTGGCCTGAGTTTTGAGCGTTTGCCTGTCATCTTTAGTGATTTGCAGTCAACGAGTCACTTTACCCCGATGACGGGACTCTATCGTAGTTTTCTTTACGAGTTGTTTCCTCCCAGCCAGGAGGGGATGACTGCCTTTGGTTACCATTTTGGCAGTTGGTTGCTTCACGCCACGAGCACCCTGTTGCTTTACTTGATTTGCTTCGAGTTGTTCACCATCTTAAGGAAACGGCAGGGCAAGAAGGCAGCTCCTGTGTTGCGTCAGCGGCAGGTGTTAGTCTGCGTACTGGCGGCACTGTTTTGGGGCCTGCATCCGTTACGGGTGGAACCGGTGGCCTGGGCTTCTTCAGGGAATCACTGCCTGGCAACGACCTTTTTGTTTTTGTCCGTCTGGTTCTACTTGAAACATGCTCAGTGTTCGGGGCCCATCTCGCGAGACCCGATGCTCTGGTATGCCCTGCTGGCCTACGTATTATCATTGCTCTCTCATCCGATTGGAATTGGGTTGTTCCTGGTGCTGTTGGTGCTCGACCTGTTCCCCCTGCGACGTTTGCAACTTTCCTGGTCACTTTTGAAATCTCGACGTGACCTGGGGATCGTAATCGAAAAGTTGCCGTTCTTGCTGGCCGGAGTTTTGGTGGCCCTGGTCACGATTGGGCTGCAAATGTATCACCCGCAGTACAGTGATCCACCGTCACCTCCCTGGGATGAGTTTGGCTTATTTGCCCGCGCGATGCAGGGGATCTATGTCTGGACTTACTATGTCTGGCGTATTTGGTTCCCGGTGAACTTATCGCCGACTTACACAACCTTGTCGCAATTTAATCCGCTGGGGGCAGTTTTTATCTTTAGTGCCGTGGGATTCCTGTTGATTTCAACTATGTCCTGGCTGTTTCGTAAGCGGTTTCCCGGTCTGCTCGCCGGCTGGACTTGTCACCTCGTGATGATATTTCCCGTACTGGGACTGACCCAGATGAACCACGTGGCCAACGATCGCTATGCCTTAACGGTTAGTGTTGTCTGGAGTCTTTTTTTTGTGGGTCTTATGACTCGGCCCTATCGGTCTGAAATCTATCGGGTGGTGATCGGTGGCAGCCTGCTAGTGGTGATGAGCTTGACGATTGCCAGTCACCGGCAGGTGAGAGTGTGGCATGATACGGAAGCACTTTTCGGACATATACTCAAGGTGTTAGGAGACGATCCAGCGCGGGAAGATATTTATTTTCGATTGGGGCGTCATCACTGGAATCTCTACAGGTTTCACGGTTCCGAAGAGGAATTCAAGGCGGCGATCGGGGCAGTAAAGGAATCCATTCGCATTCGTCCGGGCCATGCGGAAGCACGCATGTTGTACGCTACGATCCTGTTTCAGTCTGAACGGTACGAGGAAGTTTTGTCGGAGGTGCAGGCGGTACTGGACGCGGAAATACTGCAGCATGATGCGATCTGCCTGCGAGGCATGGTCTACATGCAAAGGAAACAATGGCAAGCCGCCGAGGAGGCGTTTGAAGAAGTTCTCAAAGAGGATCCAACATTTCCGCTGGCGGTGCAGAAGATGGCTGAACTTGAAACACTAAAAGAGAGAAGTAAAGGACTTGAGTAATCATTGGCGGCGAGGCACCCACTGGGCGCTTGTTACGAATCCTGCCATAACAGAAGCAGTATAAATACTCTACGATGTGTGTGGAGAAACGATGTATATTCTGGGACTTCATGGGAACTTTGGCCGCTCCGATCATGACGGCGCCAGTGCGCTGATTCGTGATAATGAAATCGTAGCGGTTGCAGAAGAAGAGAGGTTTCTGCGGCAAAAACATGCTACCGGTTTGTTTCCCTATGAGTCGATTCGTTCCTGTTTGAAACAGGCTGACATCACCATTGAGGATGTCGACTGCCTGGCGTTTCCCAGGGTAACCTGGCAGAATTTTGCGGAGCGATTGGAAGCTTATTTTGGTTTTCAATTTGGTCATTGTCCCGAAGTTAAGTTTGTTCAGCATCATCGAGCTCACGTGGCATCGGCTTACTATCTCTCCGGTTTTCCCAGTGCTCTGGCGCTCAGTATCGATCGGTCGGGTGATGGAGTCTCGCTGGCAGTCTACCGCTGTTCCGGAATGGAACTGGAACTGTTGCACGAAGAAGGTTTTCCGAATTCGATCGGGTTATTTGCAGCCTTGATGACCCAGTATCTGGGGTTTCGTAGCAACCATGGTGAATACAAGGTCATGGGTTTGTCCGCCTTCGGTAAGCCGGACGTGGACCTTTCCTTCCTGATGCAGGTAACGTCGGACGGATATCAACTCAACGAGGGATACTTGCACCAGGAAGTTCTCAACAAGTACCCGGCATTTCCCACAGAACAGCTACCGATTTTTAACGATAAGGTAGGACAACATTTGCCTCCGCCGCGCAAGCGGGATATGCCCTTGGAGTCCCATCATGCGGATATCGCAGCCAGTACCCAGGCGACGCTGGAAGCTGCAGTGATGGCGATCCTGAACCGGTTCAAGCAACCCGAGGATCGCTATCTTTGTCTTTGTGGTGGCGTTGCTCATAACAGCGTAATGAATGGAAATGTTGTAGCGGATGCCATCTTCGAGGAAGTATTTGTACCGCCGGCTGCCGGTGACGCGGGCACGGCTTTAGGTGCTGCGGTCCAGGTAGCAGTTGACCAGGGACACCAGTTTGCTCCCCTCCAGTCTGCCTGCCTGGGACCGGAATTTGACAATGGTCAAATCGAGCAGTTACTTGAAGTCAGTAACGCTCCCTATGTTACTGTTGACAACCCGGCAGAACGAACCGCTCAGCTACTGGCTGACGGGGCGACCGTGGCCTGGTTCCAGGGCCGTGCGGAGTTTGGTCCGCGGGCCTTAGGGGCTCGATCGCTATTGGCAAATCCCTGCAATGCCGAGATGAAAGATAAGGTGAATCGCATCAAGCATCGTGAGAAGTTCCGGCCGTTTGCTCCATCTGCCCTGCACGATGCATGTCCCGAGCGGTTTTCGATTTATGGGGATTCGCCTTTTATGTCGTTTACGTTTCCTGCCAACGAACAGGGGTTAAATGAATTTCCGGCCAGTATTCATGTCGACGGGTCGGCCCGTGTCCAGAGTGTGCGGGAGTCGGATGGGCTTTACTACCAGATGATTTCTAAGTTTTATCAGCTGACGGGAATCCCGGCTGTCCTCAACACTAGCTTGAACTCGGACTGGGAACCGATTGTCCATCGGCCACAGGATGCGCTCGCCTTTCTGGGGGTTACTGCGACAGAATACCTGATGATTGGAAACTACCTGGTAGGGGCGTCGAGCTGATGCCAAGTGTCTCTCTCGTAATCGCTGCCTATAACGAAGCGGAGTCACTGGCAACCGTTTTTCAGCGGGGTCTTAGTGTGCTGCAGCAATGCACGGATGATTATGAGGTGGTCATCTTGGATGATGGCAGCACGGATCAGACGCGTGCGGTAGCTGAAGAGTTGCGGGTCAGCCATCCGGAGACGGTCAGGGTTCTTTATCACGAGCAGAACCAGGGGATTTGCGCAAC
>CAZXJC010000340.1:0-3624 GCA_964640885.1 uncultured Pirellulaceae bacterium
AAATTTATAATGTTCGATACGAGTGATCTGCAGACGGGTTTGAATCGTAGACGATTCTTGCAGACAACCGGTACAAGCCTCGGTTCGATGGCCCTGGCAGCGTTACTGTCGCGTGACACCGAAGCTGCTGAGGATGCCGCTAAGTCGACCAGTGGTTTGCCAGGATTGCCACACTTCGCTGGCCAGGCGAAACATGTTATTTACTTATGTCAGTCGGGTGCACCCTCGCAGTTAGACTTATTTGATTACAAGCCACAGCTCAAGAAACGATTTGGCGAAGAGTTACCTGATTCGATTCGACAGGGACAGCGATTGACCGGTATGACGGCCGACCAGGCAAGTTTTCCGATCGCTCCCTCGATTTTCAAATTTGCCCAGCATGGTGAAAGTGGTGCCTGGCTGAGCGAACTGATGCCTCACACGGCCAGGATCGTCGACCGCTTGAGTTTTGTACGAAGCTTGCATACCGAGGCGATTAACCATGATCCGGCGATTACCTTTATGCAGACGGGCCACCAGTTAGCAGGTCGTCCCAGCATGGGTTCCTGGCTCTCCTACGGCCTCGGTTCGCAGAACGAAGATTTACCAACCTTCGTGGCGATGACCTCGGGAGAAGGTGGTCAGCCTCTCTATGATCGTTTGTGGGGTAGCGGGTTTTTGCCGAGTAAGCATCAGGGTGTCAAGTTTCGGCGGGCAGGGGATCCCGTTCTCTACTTATCGAATCCACAAGGGCTTGATTTGAAGTTGCGACGTGGTGTGCTTGATGACCTGTCGAAATTAAATCAACTGAAACTGAAAAAAGTGGGTGATCCCGAGATTGCCACCCGCATTGCTCAGTATGAACTTGCCTTTCGAATGCAGAAGTCGGTGCCGGAGCTGATAAATATTTCGGACGAGCCGCAACGGGTACTGGATCGCTATGGGCCGGACTGCCAAAAACCGGGTACCTTTGGTGCCAATTGCCTGCTGGCTCGTCGACTGGTCCAACGCGGGGTACGTTTTGTACAGCTATACCATCGTGGCTGGGATCAACATACGAACCTGCCCACTGAAATTCGCAAGCAATCGGTGGCCACCGATCAACCCTCGGCAGCTCTCATTGAAGATCTTGCCGAGTTGGGATTGTTGGATGAGACACTGGTGATTTGGGGCGGGCAATTTGGTCGCACGGTTTATTGCCAGGGAAAACTGACAGGTGAGAACTATGGCCGCGATCATCATCCGCGCTGTTTTACTGTCTGGATGGCAGGAGCCGGTATCAAGCCTGGAGTGACGATTGGCGAGACCGACGACTATTCCTACAACATCGTTAAAGACCCGATCGAAGTTTTCGATTTGAACGCAACGATTTTACATTGCCTGGGAGTCGACCATACGCGTTTGACGCACAAGTTTCAGGGGCGCCACTATCGCTTGACGGATGTTCACGGCAAAGTCATCAAGGCGCTGTTGGCCTGATAAAAATTCAAGTTGTTTTAATGATATAGAAAGAGCAAGTGTATGAACCAACAAGAAAACGACTTCCAGGATAAAGTTGTACTGATTACGGGTGGTACCCGTGGTATTGGTAAGGCGCTCTCACTACGACTGGCCAGCGAGGGGGCTCGTGTTGCCATGAATTACTTGTCACGGACGGACGAGGCGGAGCAGACGCTCCAGGAACTGGAATCGGCCGGTGGCCAGGGTGCGATCGTGCCTGGTGATGTTTCTACCCCGGAGTCGGCAGCTGAGATTGTGGCCAGCGCGCGGGAGCAATTGGGGCCAATTGATATGCTGGTTACCGCCGCTGGAATTAGTATTCCAGGATCGGCCGACGACATGACCTGGGATCGCTGGAAAACCACGTTGAACATCAACTTGGATGGCACCTTTAGCATGATTTACGCTGTTAAGGACGAGATGATCGAACGCGGCTTTGGTCGGATCGTGACCTTTTCCTCGATTGCCGGTCTGCGAGAACGGGAGAACCAAGTGGCTTACTCCAGTTCCAAGGCCGCCGTGATTGCCATGACACGTTGCATGGCCCAGGCCTGGGCAGGCGTGAATCTCCGTGTCAATTGCGTGTGTCCGGGGCTCACGGAAACAGAAATGGCCCATACGCTCTCGGATGAGGTGCATGAAGTGATTATTAAAGCAACACCATTGGGACGTATTGGGGAACCGGAAGAGATCGCGGCAGTGGCCCGTTTTCTTCTCAGCGAAGAATCCAGTTTTATGACCGGGCAGACGATCGTGGCCAGTGGTGGGCGCGTGATGCTCCCCGGGTAATGCGAGGTATGCTGTGCAGGTTTATGAAACGGAGGTGCTCTACCTTCCTGACGAGGCGTCGCTCCGCTATTTACCAGAGGGACCCATACAACAGACCGCGTCGCAATTCAGTTGGGTGGCCATTCAGGATGGTCCGGAGGCAGAACAGGGATCGTTCAACCTGTTCGATTTGACCAGCCAGGAAAATCGTACCTGGCCACTGCCAGGGAGACCCGGTTTCGCCTTTCCCACCCAGGACCCGGGGGTCATGGTCGTCGGGGTTGAGCGGCGCATCCAATTGCTCGACTTGTCCAGCGGAGCCACTCAAGATATCAGTGCCGAGGTGGATGCGGATGTGACCGGGACCATTATTAATGATGGCGTCGCTTTTCCTGAAGGTATCATTTTCGGTACGAAGGACCTGCAGTTTCAAGAACAGAAGGCAGGCCTTTATTATTGGCGGCTTGCTGACCGACAGTTGATTCGTTTACGCGATGATCAGATTTGCTCGAATGGAAAAGTGATGGCTCGTAACGGTGATGGCTGGAACTTGTGGGATATTGATTCGCCGACACAGACCGTCGTGCATTATGAGTTTGATCCGCAAGCGGCTGTTTTGAGTGGTCCCACGGTTGTCATTGATTTGAAGGGAGAAGACTTGTTTCCCGATGGCATGGTGGCCACTCCGGATGGCCAGAGCGTGATCGTGGCCCTTTATAATCCCAACGATGCTCCTTACGGTGAAACGCGACAATATGGTTTGCAGAGTGGCCAGGTGGAAGCCGTCTGGAAAACAGCAGCGGCGGCTCAGGTAACTTGCCCGCTCCTGATGAATTGGGAAGGACGAGTTTCTTTGGTTCTGACCACCGCCGCAGAAAATATGTCAGCGGAAAAGCTAGAACGACAGTTTCAGGCAGGCGCATTGTTTATCGGCGAGACGTCGTTTCAACAAACTGTCGAGGACGTGCGATTGAACGTGAGCTTCGATCACTAACCAAGTGGCGATAAGAGGCACCTGGCGACGAAACCGGTTGAGCAGCTTTGTGGCCGGCTTTTGGCTAGAAACGGTCGTCGGCTAATGACGCGCAAGCAGGAGTCTGCTAGGCTGGTGTAACTGGAAAAAGAATGCCCTTAATAGCTTTCTGAGTGAGGATGAAGATGGTTGCTGAAGAACATGATGCGGAAACCGATGAACAGGCCGAAGATTTTACGGCCGGTTTAGAAACTGAACCGGAGAGCGAATCGGATCAGTCAGACGATGCGGCTGATGACAAGTCCGACGATGACAAGTCCGACGATGACAAGTCTGATGATGACAAGTCTGATGATGACAAGTCTGATGATGACAAGTCTGATGGGGACAAGTCTGATGGGGAC
>CAZXJC010000341.1:0-3257 GCA_964640885.1 uncultured Pirellulaceae bacterium
TCGGAGATCACCAGTTTCACGCAGTCGGCCGGGCTTCCATCGACTGCACAGACAGCACCTTCAGAATCGTGATCAAACGGTTCTGCCGTCAGCGGCCTGAGATAGGTAATCTAATGGCTAACAACACTCTGCTCTGTCTTCGGGGCAACCACGTCGACATGGCCCAATTTCCTGAGAACCTGCTCAATCGATCGCAATCCGGGAGCATTGAACCCATCGTCATTAGTCAGCAGAATACGCACGATTATCTCAGCTGTCTCCCAGAAGGCCCTGTCACGCAGCCGGATGGTCAGCACCAGCAATCGGGCCACGAGCAGATCCCATCATAATGACTGGTTGCTGACGACACAACGAGCGAACACGTAACTCATGCCACTAGAAGATATTAGGTGGATACAGCAGGGCATACTTCCGGCCTGCGAAGATCAGTCCTATAATCGTGGCTTGTTGAAGTTTCCCGCTGGCCGATTGCTGGCGGGATTTTTCTTTTTTGGAGAAACCAGGGAAGGGCAGGGGCCACAACGGAAGCTGTGTCGCCGGCAAGCCCCTGGTCAGGATACCCAATCGATGAGCAATCCTGCTAATCTTTCGAAGTCCGGTAAATCACGGGTCAACCAGGAACGCGTGCTGGTGCTTGACTTCGGATCCCAGTATTCCCAATTGATCGCCCGGCGAGTACGAGAACTGAATGTCTACTGTGAAATTGTCCGCCACAACATTACGGCCGAACAAATTCGCAATCACCAGCCGAGTGGATTGATTCTCTCCGGTGGCCCATCGAGTGTCTACGAGGAGAACGCCCCCCAGTGTGATCCTGAGTTGTTCCAGATGGGACTGCCGATTCTCGGTATTTGTTACGGCATGCAATTGGCCTGTGACGCCTTGGGCGGCCAGGTGAGTAACGCCCCAGCGCGAGAATACGGACGCGCTCGCTTGCACATTGACGATTCCGTTGGATTACTCTCGAACGTAACGACGGAAACCGACGTCTGGATGAGTCACGGAGACCAGGTTTCGAAAGTTTCAGACGATTTCCTTTCCTTGGCCCACACCCAAACCTGTCCGGTTGCTGCTGTCAGGCACAAGTCACTGCCTGTCTTCGGCCTGCAGTTTCATCCGGAAGTCACCCATACACCCGAGGGTGGCAAGGTCCTCTCGAACTTCCTGATCGATGTCTGCGGATGCTCTGGCAGTTGGAAGCTTGGCGACCTGGCCCAGGAGTTGATTGAGCAGATCCGACAACAAGTGGGCGATGATCGCGTTATCTGCGGTCTCTCGGGCGGTGTCGATTCTTCGGTCACCGCAGCCATGTTGTATCAGGCCATCGGCGACCAGTTGACTTGCATTCTCGTGGACCATGGCCTGTTGCGAAAAAACGAACAAGAGGGAGTGATCGAAGCTTTCACCGAACATTTCCATGCCGATTTGCGTGTCGTTCAGGCACAAAAGGAATTCCTTGACGCGTTAGCAGGAGTTTCTGATCCGCAAGAGAAACGCCAGATTATCGGGCACCAGTTTATCGACTGTTTTCGCGCAGAAGCAGAAAACATTGCTGACGCCCGCTACTTGGCCCAGGGGACCCTCTATCCCGATGTCATTGAGAGTGGTGCAGCTCCGGACGGGCCAGCAGCAACGATTAAATTGCATCACAACGTCGGCGGCTTACCAGAACAATTAGGGTTTGACCTGATCGAACCATTGCGAGACCTGTTCAAGGACGAAGTACGCAGTCTAGGGAGCGAATTAGGACTTCCTGACGAACTTGTCTGGCGACACCCTTTCCCGGGCCCCGGGCTGGCCGTTCGCTGTTTGGGCGAAGTCACAGAAGAACGCTTGAGTGTTCTTCGCGAGGCCGATGCGGTTGTCGTCGAGGAGATTAAGGAGGCGGGCCTGTACCGGGAGAGTTCTCAGGCCTTCGCCGTCCTGCTACCGGTTCAAAGTGTTGGCGTCATGGGAGATGCCCGAACTTACGAGGACACGATCGCCGTTCGTTGCGTCAACACCGATGACTTCATGACCGCCGACTGGACCCACTTGCCCTATGATTTATTGGCTCGTATCTCAACGCGTATCATCAATGAAATCCAAGGGGTCAACCGGGTCTGTTACGACATTAGCAGCAAACCCCCAGCGACCATTGAATGGGAATAGGAGCACCAGCCAACAACTGGTAACCAGCTCCATATCGTAACTCGCCTGGGCGGAGAGCTTCTCGTTATTTTCTCGATCCTGACCATGAAATAGAGTGATGGCCAAGCAATACATTTTCACTATGGCCGATGTGACGAAAAAACACGGCCCGCACGAGGTATTACAAGAAATCTGGCTATCCTTCTACCCGCAGGCAAAGATCGGCGTGCTGGGAAGAAACGGAGCTGGCAAAAGTAGCCTGTTGCGAATCATGGCTGGTGAAGATGAAGCTTTCGAAGGCGAAGCGCGGCTGACCAGCGGATTCACTCGCGGCTTCTTGCCCCAAGAACCCGTACTCGACCCTAACCATGATGTCTGGGGTAACGTCATGGAAGCGGTCGCCCCGCGGCGTCAACTCGTAGAGCGTTACAACCAGATCAGCGTAGAGTTGGCCGAGCCACTGGACGACGAGAGCATGCAAAAGCTCTGCGACGAGATGGCCCGTTTGCAAGACCAGATCGAGACCAGCAATTCTTGGGAATTGGATCGGGAGATCGAGATCGCTTTTGACGTCATGAACTTACCGAACCGGGATGCAGATGTAACGACGCTCTCCGGTGGGGAACGGCGTCGCGTAGCACTCTGCAAGTTACTGCTAAAGAAACCAGACCTGCTCCTGCTAGACGAACCAACCAACCACTTGGATGCAGACGCCGTGGCTTGGCTGGAACGTCATTTAGGCGAGTACCCCGGTACCGTGGTGGCTGTCACTCACGACCGCTATTTCCTCGACAACGTTGCCCAGTGGATCCTGGAATTAGACCGTGGCCGGGGAATCCCCTGGGAAGGAAATTACTCTTCTTGGCTGGACCAAAAACAGCAGCGCCTGGCGACGGAAGAAAAAACTTCTCAGGCTCGACAAAAGACGCTACAGCGGGAACTCGAATGGGTCCGCATGGCACCGCGGGCACGCCAAGCCAAGAGCAAAGCGAGACTGAAGGCCTATGAACAAATGGCTGCGGAAAGATACGAAGACCGCTTGGATGATTTTGAAATCCAAATCCCTCCGGGCAGGCACCTGGGTGACCTGGTCGTAGAAGCCAGCGGGGTCGGCAAGGGCTATGGTG
>CAZXJC010000342.1:0-6242 GCA_964640885.1 uncultured Pirellulaceae bacterium
TCAACTCCACTCAGCATGGCAAACCTATGGCTGCAAAACAAGAACCCTCTGGCCGGCTATTTCCGACAGGAAGTCTCGTACATCAATCGACAGGTCTGCCGGCCCTGCCGGGTACCGATTCAGGAATCGCACGACGTGACAATTGATCCAGATCCCGCAGACCGATGGTCACTTCCAGTTGAATCGTTTTCTTTTCACGAAAAACGTCCAGGCGCACTTTCGTTTTAGGCGCGATCCCGGCAACAAGATGACGCAGGTGATTGGCATCACGAACTTCTTGGCCCGCGACTCTCAACAACACGTCACCAGATTTCAACCCAGCCTTAGCAGCAGGTCCGTCTGGGAAAACACCTCCCACGAGTGCACCACGCGACGACTTAAGTCCAACAGACTGGGCCAAAGCTTCATCGCGCTCCTGGATACCAACTCCCAGCCAGCCGCGATCTACGCGACCAATATCAAGAATACTCTCCATAACGCGGCGCACCATGTCACTGGGAATCGCAAACCCAACACCCGTCGAGCCACCGCTCCGCGAGGCAATCGCCGTGTTGAGGCCGATCACCTGCCCCTGCAGGTTTACCAGGGGACCACCGCTGTTGCCTGGATTGATGGCTGCATCAGTCTGAATAAAGTCTTCGTAATCAGTGATGCCAACATTGGCCCGTCCCTTGGCGCTGACAATCCCCGCCGTGACGGTTTGATCGAGTCCAAAAGGACTGCCTATCGCCAGCACCCAGTCACCAACTTCCATGTTTTCCGAACTACCCAGTTGAGCGGGTGCCAGTCCCGTGGCTGCCACTTTCAGGACCGCCACGTCGGTCGCTTTATCTGTCCCCACGATCTTAGCGGGCAGCTTACGGTTAGTCGAAAGAATAACCTCGACCTCATCGGCACCGCGTACGACATGGTTGTTCGTCAAAACATAACCATCGGCACTGACGATAACACCCGTTCCCATTCCCTGTTGCTGCCGACTACCTTGCGGCACTCCACGATCAAAAAACTTATCCAACGTACCGTCGTCAAAGAACTTGCGAAATTCCTCTGGGATCTCTGGCCCTGCTCCATTGGGTTGACCTGGATTCTCGGCCCGAATTTTACGTACTGATCGGATACTTACTACCGATGGACGGAGCACCCGCGCCACGTCTTTGAAGGCGCCCGAAAGATCGTCCTTCTCTGGCAATTTAGTACGTGCCACCGAGGCCTCGGCTTTCTCAATCGCATAAGCCAATGGACTGCTTACTTTCGGCAAGGTAAGGGTCACTCCGATACCAATGCCAACCCCCAGAACCAGTACCAGTAACATCAGCAAACCGCGCTGCAAAGATTTCATCTTTCGGTCTCCTTCTCTAATCTGCTCTTTCAATTTGCTTTTCCAATTTGAATATCCGCACCCAAACCCTTTAAACCCCGAAAAAGGAAAGAGGGTCGTCATTACGGACAAATCTTCTGAATAGTTTGTCGAGCCGTGAAAAATATCAATAAAGACCCTAAAAACCTGTCAAACTGGTCGATTTAGGAAAGCCAAAAACGGTATTGGACAGTATTCAGAAACTGACCTATCCTGACAGCAGAAGGCCAGGCATACCCTCATGGATCGCGTTGTCACATTACCTCCTGAATCAGAAATCCGCCCCGACGGCAGCTATGCCGGGGGCTGGTGGAGAAGCACCGACGACGAAGGACGTATTCTCTGTGAATTGTGCCCGCGAGCCTGTCACATGAAACCCGGAGATCGTGGCTTCTGCTTTGTCCGCGAAAACCGTGACGGGGAAATGCTGCTAACTACTTACGGACGCAGTACTGGTTTTTGCATTGACCCGATTGAAAAGAAACCTCTCAACCATTTTTTCCCCGGCACCAGTGTCCTTTCCTTTGGGACGGCGGGTTGCAACTTGGGATGCAAGTTCTGTCAAAACTGGGACATTTCAAAATCTCGTGAAGTGGAACGATTGAGTGAACAGGCAACTCCCCAGATGATCGCGCAAGCAGCAGCCGACCGGGGATGTCGCAGCGTAGCCTACACGTACAACGATCCGATCATCTGGGCGGAATACGCCATCGACGTCGCGGCGGCCTGTCGCGAACTTGGTATCAAGTCCGTGGCCGTAACCGCCGGGTACATCACGGAGGCAGCCCGCGGCCCCTTCTTCCACGCCATGGATGCTGCCAATGTTGATCTGAAAGCGTTCACGGAAGATTTTTACTACTCGTTGACTTCATCGCATCTACAACCCGTCCTGGATACCTTGAAGTGGCTCAAGCATGAAACAGACATCTGGTTTGAAATCACGAATTTAATCATCCCCGAAGCCAATGACTCGGAATCTGAATTGGGTGAAATGTGTGACTGGGTACTCGACCAAATCGGCGACGACGTGCCGATTCACTTTAGTGCGTTTCATCCTGATTTCCGTATGACCGATCGTCCTCGCACCCCGCACGAAACACTCCTGGCTGCCCAGGAGATTGCCCGCTCCCGTGGCATCAAGTACGCCTACGTGGGAAATGTCGACGACCAGCAGCACCAGAGCACTTACTGTCCGAAGTGCCAGGGATTGTTGATCGAACGCAACTGGTATGAACTGGGGGCCTACCACCTTAACGGAAATTTGTGCGGCCATTGTGGCACAATGATTACTGGCCACTTTGACCAAACGCCAGGGGACTGGGGACGAAAACGACTCCCCGTACAAATTGCCAACTACACACCTCCACCGCCGACGGTGGTAACCCTTACAAACGAGAAACCTATGCCTGCGCAACCTGCTGAGCGTCCTGAACTGACCGCCTCCCAGTCAACTGCCATTCATGCTGCTGCCTGTCACACAGTTGCCAGCAGTGTTGCGGGACAAGCAACACCCATCACAGATCCAACCCTCGATGGCACAGCTGATTGGACCGTCATGGGAGCTTTTGTCACATTGAAACGACAGGGCCGCTTGCGAGCTTGCTGTGGAGTTCTGAGTCAACCGATGAAACTCGCAGAAGCCCTTCATGGTGCTGCCCGCAGAACTGCCAATGACGACACCCGCTTTCCTACCCTTTCCTCTATTGAGTTGCCATATCTGGATTTGGAAGTTTCGTTGCTCTATGACTTCCAAACGGTCGAGGCGAAGGGAATTGACCGCATTGCTGCAATTGAAATTGGCAAGCATGGGTTGGTCATCCAGCGCGGTCAACATAGTGGCTTATTGCTACCCGTAGTCGCCGTGGAACATGGCATGGATGCGGAAGGTTTCCTGAAACAAGTTTGTCGTAAGGCTGGCTTACCCGGGACAGCCTGGCAAGACGATGAAACAAGACTCCAGGTGTTCGAAACCAGTTGCACGGGTAACCCATTTGACACCAGTGTCCTAAACGACCAGGCGACATCCTACCTCGCACCCTTGGACGCTGACCAGTTACAGAACTTGGCTGAACACTGTCGCTACAACCTGGTCGCCATGACCACTGGCGCAACGCCAAATTATTATTTGAACAACTGTCCGGATGCCATGGTACGTGCGATCGCGCTGCAAGTGCATGATACTCAAGACAACCTCATCTTGACTTCTTCCAAGGCCTCCATGCGACAGGGAATACCGCTGCAAGCCACGCTGCATGAACTGGTAGAGGGATCAGCGCGTAGCTTACAACAACAGGGTATTGATCCAGCCTTGCTGCAAACATTACAGCCGAGTCTCTTGATTCTCAACGATCCGGCCATGCACGGAACCGTGTCCACGGCCGACTTACGCGGAGTCGATACAGCTCAGCGAGCACTCGTGGTAAGCGAAAATACTCGCAGTGCCTGGTCCTATGATTCGACCCTGGACGCAGAGAAATGTCTGCAAGCTGCAGCACATGATGCCCAGGTGCAGTCAAGTGATCTGGCCAGTGTCTTCAGCTTTGCCGCCATCAGTTCACGGGAAACTGCGCGTATTGCCAACGTTCCGCGTCCCCAGGCTGGAAACTCGATTCGTCCACCGGCCGTGGCCGGCAGTTTTTATCCGGCCGAATCAACGGCTTTGCAAGAAATGGTAACCTCGCTGCTGGGTGAACCGGCTGCCAGCAAAACATCCTGGCCAGCGGTCATGGTTCCACATGCCGGCTTAACCTACTCCGGCGCAATCGCTGCCCAAACCTTAAAACAGATCGAAATCCCAGAAACGGTCATCATCATTGGTCCTAAACATACGCAATTGGGAGTTCAGTGGGCTGTGACGCCCCATCAGCGCTGGTCCATTCCGGGAGCAGAATTAGCGGCCGACCCGGTGCTGGCTCAACAACTGGCAGACCAAATCGACGGATTACAACTGGATGCCGCAGCTCATCAGCAAGAACATGCCATCGAAGTCGAATTGCCTTTGCTGGCCCAGCTGGCACCTCAATCCAAGATCGTGGGTATTGCCCTCGGTGGGGGTAGCTTGCAACAGTGCCTGGATTTTGCCAGTAGCCTGGCAACTGTCATTCAACAACAACCCCAGCCACCATTGCTGGTCATTTCCAGTGACATGAATCATTTTGCCCGCGATGAAGAAAACCGACGGCTGGACGAAATCGCCCTCACTGCCCTCGAGACACTTGATCCAGCCACGGTCTTCAAAACTGTCAGCGAACAGAACATCAGTATGTGTGGCCTGCGCCCGGCAGTCATTGTGTTGGAAACACTCCGGCAACTAAAACAGCTGAGCAAATCAGAGCGAACCGGCTACGCAACCAGCGCTGACGTTTCCGAGGACACCAGCCGTGTCGTCGGCTATGCCGGAATGTTATTTGGTTAGTTGACCAGGGGAATCACTCCTAACGCTGGTTTGACGCCGCGTGTTTTCTCAACCGCTGCTCAAGATCGCGGATTCCCTGCTGGTAGACGTTGAAGACTCGGTCACGTTCTTGCTGGTTGGCAAATGTCCCTTTGGCCTCAATTGTTTCAACGCCTTGTTGAATTTCCTTGATCAGCTCGCGGGCGATCTCTGGTGAAAAGACGGGCTTTCCTGCCACTTCAAGGTAAATCGGACTGGTGTGGGCAAACGGTAGATGCCCTAGAGCATTTTTTACTTTGCTACCGGCCACCCGTACTGCTAACCAGCCGGATCGACTGACATCCGCTGAAATTTCAAACTCTGCCTGGAAGTACCCCTCTTTGTTCACCCTCGGCTGGGTCTGAATCACCTTGCCATTATGACCAACTCCAACTGGCCAAAATCGGCTCGGCCCAGGGCCCTGGCAGTTATTTTCAGTGATCCCGGCTGATCCAACCGAATCGTATCACCGGGGCGGCTTTGACCAATCTGAAACTCCAGCAATGGACCATTGGTGATATAGGAGCGACCTTCCGCTAGCGATTGTAGCCATTTCTTAACGGTCAGCTTTCCTTCCACTGGAACGTAAACACGATTGAAGTCATAGATAAACCAGTCGGTTCCCGTACTAAAAGGAACTCGCAGGCCAAGATTCAAGTAGCGATAAAAGGAATCTTCGTAGGACCCATGTCTACCCCCATCAAAAATATTCTGGGCATCAAGCAGGCCAGCGAGCCAATTCGGGATATCTTCAAATCCAAACGTATTGTGGCACCAGATCACCGCGGCCCCATCCTTATGAGCCGTTTGAATACCACGTTGCAAAGGCAAACCGTCGGTTCCCGATCGCATGATTCCAGGACCAATACTAACCGGACGAATAAGCTTGATCAGGTCAAGCAGCATGACATGCCCATAACCCTCACCTCCTACGCCAAAGTTATGTCGATGTTCTTCGCCGTTACCGAACAAGACTCCCTGCTGGGAAAGTCGCTGCAGGTCAGCATCTGTAAACTGGTTGGAAATATAATCTCGTTCATCGGGCAGTCTTCTCAGGTGCGAAAGAAAGACCAGGTCCAAGTTATCCGCTTCCGGATCCGTGCTCAAATAACGGTGGGCTTCCGCATGCGTCAGTCGCATCAGGTGTAAGTGGGTATTCCCGGAAACTAGTTGTTGAATGGCGGGATCATAGAACTGCTGCAAGGCAATCTTCAGTGTCCGTTTATCCAGTCCCTGCAAATCGAGCACCTGTTCAACTTTTCGGGTCGTAATCCCGTGCAACACTTCCAGCTTCAGCCGCTGCTGCGGAAGCTTGCCCTGCCCTCCGGCAGCAATCGCATACCAGTCCTGTTATCGTTGGATTAAGTCAGGCAGATGGATCGCCTCGTTACGACTCAAGTCTGTCACTCGCAACAGACCCGCCAACGGTCGCCCCGACTTGGCATCCACCAG
>CAZXJC010000343.1:0-3015 GCA_964640885.1 uncultured Pirellulaceae bacterium
TAGAGAAAATCTTCCAGCAGGTAAAGATATCGAACCCCAGCCACCCAAGAGCCTTGCAGTGCGCAATTTGGCCCTGTCCAACGGCTACGAAGACCGAGTTCGAAACTATCGAGCGAAGAACTGTACTCGATGCTATGCAACGTTGATTGATCGGTCTGAGCAAAACCACCTGCCGGGGAAGTCCCATAGTTACTAATGATCGAATAAAGGTTATCGCCTGGAGGAACAACTTCGTTCGCTTCAGCCCGGTCTGACCAGTCGAGCAGCCCAAAATAACTGAATTCCACGTTACGACCACCTTTAAGCTGCACATTCGCACTGAACCGCATTCCATTGCGGGCGCTGAACTCAAGGTCATCCGTACTTAACACGATGTTCGCACCGGTGACACCTAAACTGGTAAAATCGATCGTATCTGAAATCCTTTCGCGGCTCATATTCATCAATTCCATGTGAATATCGAACCAGCGTGGGGCACAACAGCCGCCGGAAGGATCGGGACGGAAGTATCTGAGAAAATCAAAGCGAAAATCGTCGCCGCCCGCTGCCATGCAGTGAGGGCAACCCGCGCCGCCACAAGCGGGGCAAGCACCGCCGAGTGGGGCACCGTAATAGGCAGGTTGAATCGCACCGCCCATGGGACCCATCATACCAGCGGGACTGCCACCCATTCCCATCGTCGGGGGCATCATACCACCCATTCCCATCGTCGGTGGCATCATGCCGCCCATTCCCATACCGCCCATTCCCATTGTCGGGGGCGCCATGCCAGGTCCTGGCATACCGTATCCCATCGGCGCACCGTAACCGGCCGGCGGGTATTGTGCTGCAGCCGGGTTACCCGCTTGTGGGTAAGCAGCTTGTGGAGCGGGTCCATAAGGCATTGGAGCTGCCAAGCCAGGTGCACCAGGAGCCTGCCCGAAGGCCGCTTCCTGAGCTTGGGTCTGGCCCATGGCCCAGACCAAACAAATGCTTAACAGCCAGTGTTTCCACGACCTGTGGTTGATCATTACTAACTTCTCCGCGGCACGGTAACTGTGCTGGTGAGGTAAACTCTGGTCAATCTTGCCGCACAGTAATCCTCGTTGCCTCCGGCCATTGCGACCCTGTCGAGAGGTCCTGGTGGGCCAAAAGCGGCATAATTGGATTACTTGTAACAGGCTATCGGTCCGGCGCAATACACAGAACCAATACTTCCGGATTGTCCGGAATACCCAACTTAATCGGCAAAGTAGCCCATAAAATCCTGTTTTGTTCTACAAAAATTCGGGGACCCAAGAGGAAACAGCAGCAGCCAGAAACCCATACCAGCAGCCCATTTCACCAGCCACGCCCAAAAACACTTATATTCTTAGCCCTAAACGAGCTACAACAGGCCACCAAGACAACCAAGCGACTTACTACTGCTATCGCATGGCATGCTAGCGAATTATTGCCGCCGACAGCAACGCAGTCAGATTCAGCTTCCTGCCGACCACTATGCTTACGGCATCCAAGTGGTTGCGATATGATGAAGGCAGGTTGCTCGAGAGCAGCCACAATCTGCTTTTGCCAGTCCCTTAACCCCTGGCAACAGCGCAAGAAGCGATAGCAACCATTAGCAAAGGAGAGGTGGCATGGCTGGCAGGTGTAGATTGATTCAGACAATCGTTTGTTTGGCAGCTTTGATTGTTGCCGGCTGCAATAACAGTAGCGACACCGGCAGCAACCAGCCTGCGGCTCCAGCTGATCCTCACGCTGGACATGATCACTCGTCCTTGGGGCCCCATGGCGGCCACGTGCTTGAGCTAGGCGAAGAGGACTACCATGCCGAATGGAGATTCGACAACGACAGTGGTAAGGTAACCGTCTATCTGCTAGACGCGGCAGTCAAGCAAGCTGTTGCAACAACAGCCGCGAGCATTAGCGTCCAGGTCAAGGCTGGCGATAATGTCAGCGACTACGAGTTGCCGGCCATCAATCAAAGTGACGATGACCCGCCTACGACTTCCGAATTCGAACTAGTAGACACCGTGATGCTGGAGTTTCTCAAGGGGGTCGGCCACGGCATTGATGCCACCCTGACGGTGGTCATTGGCGACGAGGAATACTCGGGGGCTTTTGGGCACCTGCCTCATTAACCCTGATGATTTGATTTTCCTGGCAGGGCAGAAGCATCTGGAGAATCTCCTCGGCGCAGCAGGCAGCTCATGCGGATTCTAGCCTTGGAGCCTTATTACGGCGGCAGCCACCAGGCTTTCCTGGACGGCTGGATTGCGCATAGCCAGCACGAGTGGACGGTCATATCGCTCCCGGCCTACCATTGGAAGTGGCGTATGCGGCACGCCGCCATCACGATGGCCGGGCAACTAAGAGAATCTCCGTACCGAGACGCTACCTGGGACGTCATTTTCTGCTCGGACATGCTAAACCTGCCTGAGTTCCGTGGACTAGCTCCGACTCACATTGCTTCCCTGAAAGCCTGTCTGTACTTTCACGAAAACCAGTTAACCTATCCCAGCCAACAGCCGCGCGAGTGGGATTACCATTTCAGCTTCACGAATTTCACCTCGGCCATCTCCGCTGACAGCATCTGGTTCAACACGGCCTTTCATCGCGACGAGATGTTCGCCGCCCTGGTGGAGTTCTTGCAGCGAATGCCAGATCACCAGCCACTGGCAGAAATCGACTCCCTGAAAGAAAAAGCTAGTGTCCAACATCCGGGCATTGACCTGATCGAGCGTCTCTCGGCGCGGCAGCCTGGCCCCCCTCGCATTACCTGGGCCGCCCGCTGGGAACACGACAAGGATCCTGAGTTGTTCTTCCAGGCGATCTATCGCTTGAAAGAGCAGGGGCTCAAGTTTCGGCTGAACGTACTGGGTCAGTCATTTCGAAATTCGCCAGAGGTCTTCGAGGTTGCCCATGCAAAACTGGCTGACGAAATCGACCAGTGGGGATTCCTGGAAGAACTCAACGATTACCGAGCCACCATGCAAGAGACCGATATCTTCGACTCCACCGCTCAACATGAATTTT
>CAZXJC010000344.1:0-4391 GCA_964640885.1 uncultured Pirellulaceae bacterium
TTCATAGCGATGACGGTGCCGTTCGGTGATTTCATCTACACCGTAGCACTCCCGAGACTGGCTCTCCTGCCCCAGGTGACAGACTTGAGTCCCCAACCTCATGGTTCCTCCCTTGTCCACAATATTCTTCTGCTCGTCGAGCAGGCAAATCAGCGGGTGAGAGGTATCTTTATCAAATTCCGTGGAATGCGCACCCTCGAGACCAACCACGTGACGGGCAAACTCGATGGCCGCACATTGCATCCCGAGACAAATACCGAAAAACGGTATCTCACGTTCTCGAGCAAAGCGGATTGCCTCAACTTTACCCTCGATACCACGCTCCCCAAATCCTCCGGGCACCAGCACACCATCGTAGCCGGCAAGTAACCGTTCCGGGCCTTCTCGTTCCAGGTCTTCTCTCTGAATACGACCAATACGAATCTGGGCCCGGTGGTGCATGCCAGCATGATCGAGTGATTCATAGATCGACTTGTAAGCATCCTTATGCTCGGCATACTTGCCAACAACCGCGATACTGATCTCACTTTGTGGATTACGTAAGCCATGTAGCAGATCACGCCACTGGTCCAACTCGAGGGGACCGGCAGACATTTGTAATTTCTGGATAATCAATTCATCCAACTGGTTATCAACCAGCGACATGGGAACTTCGTAGATCGAAAAATCCTTGTCTCGTTCCTCGATGACAGCTTCCAGTGGAACATTGCAGAAAAGAGCAATCTTCTCTCTCGCTTCAACGGCAATTTCCCGTTCCGTACGGCAGATAAGAATATCCGGTTGGATACCAATTTCCCGCAATTGACCGACACTGTGCTGCGTCGGCTTAGTCTTCAGTTCAGCAGCAGCCTTCAGGTAAGGAACCAGCGTGAGATGAATGTAAAGACAATTTTCTTTGCCAGCATCAAGTGCAAATTGCCGAATGGCTTCCAAGAACGGCAGGCTCTCAATATCACCGACGGTCCCACCAATTTCGGTGATCACGACATCAGTCTCCTGGTCTGCCAGTTTCCCAATCACCGACTTAATCTCGTTGGTGATATGAGGTATGACCTGCACCGTCTTACCCAGGAACTCTCCCCGTCGCTCTTTCTCAATGACCGACTGATAAATTTGCCCAGTCGTGTAATTCGAATCTCGCGTCAATGGGCTGTGCGTAAAACGCTCATAGTGGCCCAAGTCCAAATCCGTCTCGCTACCGTCATCGAGTACGTAGACTTCACCGTGCTGGTAAGGATTCATGGTGCCTGGATCGACATTAATATACGGATCCAGCTTTTGCATCTTGACGCGCAAGCCGCGTTGCTCCAGCAGCATGCCGATCGACGCACTAGTCAGCCCTTTCCCAAGCGAGCTAACAACACCACCAGTCACAAAGATGTGTTTTGTCATGGTTGTCTCAATTCCTGCATCCATTCAGTAAATTTACACGTCTGGCAACGATTCTACCCTTTCTGCCGCCGACTGACAAACGCCCGATAATCTTCGGGGGTATCAATTCCGACCGTAGCCTCCTGGCAAACCCCTACCAAAATAGTCTCACCGGCCGCCAGGACCCGTAACTGCTCCAAACTCTCCACTTGTTCCAGCGGTGCGGGCGGCATCTGGGCTAATTCCAGTAAAAATTCTCGGCGATACGCATAGAGCCCGATATGCTGGAAAAAGCAGCCTGCTGCAGGCTCCAATAAGCGATCTTCCCAGTCTCGGGGATGGGGAATCACGCTACGGCTAAAGTAGAGCGCCCGTCCCTGTGCATCAAAAACTACTTTGACGCAAGCCGGGTCTTCCAACTGCGTGCGGCTGCGAATCGGCGTCGCCAGCGTAGCCATCACTGCCGTTGGCTGATTTTCCAATAGCTCAACAACCTGGTCGATCACCGTCCCAGAAATCTCAGGTTCGTCCCCTTGCACATTGACGATGATATCGATGTCATCCAGTCCCCGGGCCACTTCGGCTACTCGATCAGTCCCACTGGGTGCGGCCGGATCAGTCAAAATAACTTCTCCACCAAACTCTCTTACTGCCTGAGCAATTTTCTCATCATCGGCAGCCACACAAACTCCGACAGGACTCCCCGCTTGTTGAGCCGCTTCATAAGTGTGCTGAATTAGCGGCTTACCAGTCTCCGAAAGCAACAGCTTTTCCGGCAATCGCGTTGACCGCAAGCGGGCAGGAATAACAATGTAACTGCTCATAAAAATCTCAACCCGTTACTGACCAATGCCCAAGATCCAACGGCCCCAGGTCAACACGTAAAATGGTATCAGGATCAGGCCTATCAGGTTCAACCACATGCCGGCATAGGCCATATCTCGAATCTTGATCCGTTCCGAGGCAAAGACAATTGCGTTAGGAGGTGTAGCTACCGGCAACATGAAGGCACAACTGGCCGCCAGGGTTGCCGGAATGATTAACAGTCGACTGTCGCCACCCGTGATCAAGGCAGCCGAAACACCAACAAGCAGCGGATCCATGATCGTCACCGTAGCCGTGTTACTTGTCACTTCCGTTAGCAGGACAATGACCCCCGTCACGATCAGCATCGGTATCAACGGTGATAAGGAAGGCAACATCGTGACAGCCTGGGCAATCGCCTCGGCTAACCCACTGGAACTAACCGCTTCCGCCAGGCTCAGTCCCCCTCCAAACAACAGCAACACGCCCCAGGGCAAACGAGAAGCAACTTGCCAGTCCAGGGCAAATTCACGGCGCTGCCAATTCACCGGAATCGCAAATAGCGACAAGGCGCCAACCAGGGCAATCACTGTATCATTGAGTTGGGTAACGAGCGGAACTCGGCTGGTCAGCCACTCCCAATCCTGCAACGGTGCCCTCGAGACCCACAACAGGGCAGTCATCGTGAAAACCAGCAGTACGGTCCGCTCGCCCCGATTCATCGGTCCCAATTGCTTGATCTCCTCTCCAATTAACGATTTTCCACCTGGAATTTCCTTAAACTGAAAGGCAAAGATAAAACGGGTCAAGCAAAGCCAGGTTAAAACCAGCATCACCACCACCAGTGGTCCAGTGAAAACCATCCAGCGACCAAAGGAAATGGAATATCCTAAATCCTCCAGTTGTTCTGCCATGAAAGCATTCGGAATGGTCCCTACGTAGGTGGTCATGCCACCGATGCTGGCTGCATAAGCAACGCTTAACATCAGGCAGGTAGCAAAGCGATTGACGTCTTGACGTAACAGAACCTTGTCCGGGGAGAGTTCCTCTCCGGCTTCACCTGGTCGCGAGCCGATGGTGGGTGCACCCAGTTCAAAACGATGGTAGAGCAGGTTGATCAGGCTAATCGCGATCGGCAACATCATCGCTGTCGTAGCTGTATTGCTAATCCACATGCTCAGGCCAGCGGTTGCAATCATGAAACCCGCCACCAGCCGCCGCGGACGAACCCCGACATACCAGACCGTCAGCAGGGCAATACGACGGTGCAATCCCCAGCGCTCAATTGCCAGGGCAATCATGAAGCCACCCATCAACAAGAACACAAACCGGTTTGCATAAGGCGTCGCAGCCTGCTGAAAAACTTCCTTGCTGCTTCCCTCAAAAACGCCCAGCAGCGGAAACAACACCAGGGGCAACAGCGACGTGGCCGGCAGTGGCAACGCCTCGGTCATCCACCAGGTGGCCATCCAGACCATGATCGCAGCCGTCTTGCCGGCTGCAGGGCTAAGCTCCATCAGCGAGGATTGGGAGAGCCCGTAAACCACCAGGGCTAACAACGGCCCGAGCAATAGACCCCAGTCACGGATCCTTGAGTGTTCTGAGACAGCCTCTGTGGAATCGGCCGGGATTTGATTCATCAATAGTACCTGTCCCGAGAAACTGACCTGGAACGAGCGGCCCTGGCCGCTACCACAGCAAAGGTGAATTCTAGCAGCCAAGCCCCATTTCGTCATAGCAGAAACAACACAAAGTCCACCCCTCGAAGACAGCCCGCGCGTGGCCGTTGCCAGCTGCCTGTGGTATAAAATAGGCCGCCAAACGTTGGCAAGACGACCCTAAACTCCCACATAACCCGGGTGAAACTTATGAAACGAATTCTCGTATTGGCAACTGCACTGATCTGTACCTGGTCAACAAGTTTACTGCTCAAAGCGGGTGATTGGCCGAGTTGGCGCGGTCCCCAACGGACTGATGTTTCCAACGAATCAGGCCTCCTCAAGTCTTGGGGCGACAAAGGTCCCACGCAAGTGTGGAGTTACGATAATGCTGGCCTCGGCTATGGCGGACCAGCCATCGTGGGAAACCAAATGTTCCTGCTGGGAACGCGTAAGGAATCAGAAGTTCTCATCGCCATCGACGTGGCCAATGGAAAAGAACGCTGGGCCACACCGATTGGCTCTATCCTCAACAATGGCTGGGGAAATGGCCCTCGC
>CAZXJC010000345.1:0-4026 GCA_964640885.1 uncultured Pirellulaceae bacterium
TGGCCCGTCCTCGGATATCTACTCACTGGGATCCATCCTTTACGAGTTACTAACAGGCAAACCACCCTTTGCCGGCAGCTCACCTCTTAAAACAATCAACCTGATGATGGAAACAGAACCTGTTTCACCGCGAGTGCTGAATCCACAGGTAAACCGCAACTTGGAAACTATCTGTTTGAAATGCCTCGAAAAGCAACCAGCCCGCCGCTATCGCACTGCACTCGTGCTGGCCGAAGAATTGGAGCGTTTCATCCAACACGAACCGATCCTGGCCCGACCAGCAAACACGGTAGAGAAGTTCTGGCGATGGTGTTGTCGCAAGCCGCTGGTTGCTACTCTCAGCGGAGTGGCCATACTGCTCACTCTCCTGCTGGCAATCGCCGGTCCGCTAGTCGCCTGGCGTCAACAAGCACTGCGACAAACCGCAGACATCGCCAGTAACACTGCTGTCAACAACGCCAGAAAAGCAAAAGAACAGGCCAGCGAGGCCCAAGCAGCTCGTCAACTGGCAAATCACAACCTGCAACTGGCGCAACGCAATCTCTACAATGCACACATGAACCTGGCTTTCAATTCATGGCAGGATGCAAACGTCCCCCATGTATTAAACCTGTTGAAACAGCATACTCCCGATACGAATCAACCTGACCTGCGTGAATTTGAGTGGCACTATTTAGACCGTCTCTGCCATGCACAACTACTTACCATGCAGGGAGGACCGCTCGTTAGTCAACTCGTTTACAGCCCTGATGGAAAACGGCTCGCATCCGCCAGCGGTGACACCACGATTACCATTTGGGACGCTCAAACAGGAAAACCACTTCAGGTCTGCAAAGGTCATCGCCAGCCTGTCGACTGTATCGCCTTCAGTCCAGATGGTAGCCAGTTAGTTTCCGGGGCAGATGACTGGTCGATTCGAATTTGGAACGTAGCTGACGGAACCCAGCTTCATCGACTAACTGGACACCGGCGGGCGGTATTGGACGTAGCCTTCAGCCCGGATAGCCAGTCCATTGTTTCTTGTAGTGAAGACTGGACCATCCGCGTTTGGGATGCCAGCAGTGGAGAATCGCTAAAAATATTGGACGGGCATAAATTCCCCGTCCAGCAAATAGGGCTGACAGCAGACGGTAAACAGCTTGTCTCCGGATCACTCGACCATACCCTGCGAACCTGGGACCTGGAATCCGGCAAAGAAATCAAGTCGATCCAGATTCCCACCGGTGACATCCAGAGTTTTGCCTTCGATCCCACGGTGAAGTTAGCAGCGGTGGCCCTGAAAACAGAGAGCAACCACAGGATCCTGACTTGGAACCTCGAAACCGGGGAGAACCTTCCGGAACTGCTCGGACATACTGGCATCATCCACCACGTAACTTTCAGCAATCATGGCAACCAAGTGGCTTCTGGTAGCGAAGACAGGCAAATCAAGGTCTGGGACGTAAAGCAAGGCAAAGAACTCTTTACCGTGCTGGGACACACCGAACCTGTTTTTAGTACCACCTTTAGTCCCGACGACAAGCAGATCGCCTCGGGAACGCTGGCCGGAAAAATCCAGGTCTGGAAAACTGATCAGCAACGAGACAGCTTGCAATTCGAAAAAATCAAACCGACCCACATTCACCAGGTAGCCTTTAGCCCTGACGGAACTAAGCTGGCCGCTGCCGCCGCGGATCAGACGGTGAAATTATGGGACAGCCATACTGGGGAACTCATTCGAACATTTGAGGGTCACACCGGATCGGTGAACAGTCTCGTCTTTCTTAACAATGGCAAGCAATTGGCCTCTGGAAGTTCAGATGATACCGTGCGAACCTGGGATGTAACGACCGGGACAAACGAACAAACATTCACGGAAAATGGTTTTCAACTCCGTCAAGTCGCTGTGACGGCTGATGGCCGACAACTCGTTACCGTCAGTAACGATCGCACTGTCAAACAATGGAATCTAGCCGACGGAAAAAGGTTATCCCGTCTTCCCTTTCCCACGATCAGCAAGACCGTTTTTGGCGGGTTAAACCAGCAGGGGGACCTGCTGGCGGTTGCCAGTGGAAACAACACCAATGTCATCAACCTCTGGAAACTGGGAGAACCGCTTCCGAAGCATCAGATCAACACCGGACATCCTATTGCCGGACTGGCCTTCAACCCGGACAGCAGTCTCCTCGCCTCCGTACATCACAATAACGAAATGCAGATTTGGGACGTTCGAGACGGAAATCGAATACTGCCCCTGCAAGGACATTCGCAACCGATCGTCCAACTGGTCTTCAGCCCTCTCGAAAACCGGATGGCAACGGCCAGCGAAGATCAAACAGTTAAAGTCTGGGACACCACTACCGGCGAAGAAATCCTCACCTTGCGCGGACATCAACACACCGTTACCAGTCTTAGCTTTAGTCACGATGGACGGCGACTCGCTTCGGCTGATAACCAGGGAAGCATCCATATCTGGGATGCCCGGCCTCGCTCGACTCCCCAGCCATGAGAATCAGTCACGACTTCTTTAAACAAACGCTGACGCGACAATATTAGACAGATGAACCAGTCGCCAGGGAGCTCGTGAACGAACGGCGGTTGTCAGTAACATACAAAAGCCATCCCGCTGCCGATCGATCCAAAGCATGGTCCCGGTAGCTCCCGTGTGGCCGAAAACATTCCGGTCCAACAAGCCACCCCAGCTACCGGAAGTACCCGGGTGATTCATCTGCCAGCCCAGCCCCCAGGGTAAGGTTCGCCGGATCGGCTCGGGCAAGTCTGGATAATCGTCGAGACGGTTCGTAGTCGCCATCCGCACCATGGCCGGCGAAAGGAGACGGACGCCATCGTGCATCCCGTCTCGTAGCAGCAGCTGGCAAATCACGGCCAGATCCATCGGGGAACTGAAAAGCCCGCCCCAGGGAACGCCCAACTCCTGCCAGTAGGGACTGTTCCAGCCCCACTCTGGCGAGTCACGCCCTTCCGGAGTCTGTACCCGCACCAACCGCTGGCGATCCAGTCCCTTAGAACCAAGCCCGATCGATTTCAAACCGAGTGGATCAAAGATCTCCTTTTTAAGGAACTGGTGAATCGTCATCCCGCTGATGCGCTGGATCAACTCGGCAACCACTAGCGTGCCCATGCTCTGGTAACTGTAATCGGTGCCGGCAGGAAAACGAGGTACTGTATCACGAATCGCGCCCTGGATGAATCGTTCCAGTGGTGCCTGTTGACGACGCAATTGATTATTATCGGGCAACATATCAGGAAGACCCGAAGTGTGGGTGAAGAGGTGTTGGACCAGTGTCTCATCCTTATGGTGCGCTGCAAAATCCGGAATGTATCGGACGACGGGATCACTTAAATTCAACTGGCCACGCTCCACCAGCTTCAAAGCGCCAAAGTAGGTGATCGGTTTACTAATGGAAGCAAGTAAAAACATGCCATCCTCACGGATCGCTGCGGCCCGCGGCTCAGCACCCTGTCGACCAAAAAACTTCGGGGCCACTACCTTGCCAGCTCGTCCTACTAAAATAGCACCACCCGGAACGGGTGCCTTGGGACCGCGCGTCCAGGAATCGAGCAAGTCGTAAGCAACCTCTAAACGTGCCTCGTCCAAGCCGATTGATTTCGCTGAGGCAATGGGTAAATGAGCCACAGTCAGATTCTCCTTGCACATCATATGGGTTGTCTGAAAACCACCTGGCCCCGGGAACTTGACAGCGACTCGCCAATCGAGCAGGCTACCATGCATATTCCCGGATACTCACCTCACTCATGATAACGGATACCGGCACGATGAGCCATTTCTCACAGCCAGCAGATCGCCGTCATTTTCTCAAGTTGGCAGGGGCCGCGACCATGTTGAGCCAGGTCACGCCACTCAATGGTGCCACACAACAACCGGGGCCACGTCCCAAGGTGGCCGCCATTTTTACAGAACTGCGATTTCGCAGTCACGCCTACAACATCCTGGAAAACTTCCTGGCCCCCTATCTTTTCCGTGGAAAACTGACTGACCCGGGTGGCGACGTGGGCTCTTTTTAT
>CAZXJC010000346.1:0-5762 GCA_964640885.1 uncultured Pirellulaceae bacterium
ATGGCCTCTTGTAGGACTACTTTCCCTGTTGGTTGTCGCCTTGGTCAGCCCCCGTGCGTATGGGCAGGCGGGTTTGCGGGCTGCCCTGGAAAGACTGGATATCAATCAGAATGGGCAGATTGATCCCTCCGAAATTACACCCCAGGCTCGGCCTTACATCGAACGGATCACTACGAATCAGTCGAAGTCCTGGAAGGAAAAAGAGATTTCGATCGAGAGATTAACTGACATCGCCCGTCGCTATTACTACGGCAAGAATGGCGGTTTTGAACGTGAATTGCGACCTGAGGGTGAAAGTAGCATACAGCCCTTCGGACCGGATGAGGACGAACCACTTATCCCAGACTTTGGCCTGGCTAGAATTAAATTTCCCTATACGCAGGCTGACTTGGATTTCGCTTATCGAACCTTAGGTAGCTATGACCGTAATCGCGACGGATTTATCGATCGACGGGAAGCAAGCCAGGCTCGGAAATGGACGCACCGCAATCCGTTTGATGATGACCTGAACAAAGACGATCGAATCAGTGTGATGGAATTGACCCAGCGTTACGCGCGCCGACGCCTGGTAGAAGGGATGTCGCAGGAACTGGCGCAAAAACGTGAACGCGTAGGAACCGCTGTGCGACCGGCCTACCGTAAGCCCGATCCGAGTAGAGGGTCATCGAGGTCGAGAGCATCAAGGAGTGGTAGTTCCTATCTGGCCAGTAACCTGGTTTCACGCTTCGACAAGAATCGCAATGGTCGCCTGGAAATGATCGAATCGTTGAATTTGGGTTTGCCAAACGGTGAGGTGGATTTAAACCAGGATGGCAACCTGACCCGTGACGAATTAACGGCGTACCTGACGAGAGAACAGGAAGAAGCGGGTGAACTTGTAGAGGGCCTGCCGGAGTGGTTCTATGTATTGGATCGTAACCGGGATCAGCAGGTGTCCATGGTTGAATACACGGAGGAATGGACCGAAAGCAAGTTCAAGGAATTTAACAGTTGGGATCGCAACGGCGATGGACTTGTGACGGTCGCGGAAGTGATGCAGTCAGAAACGGTCTCTGGGGGCAGTTACACGAACAAGAAGGGCGAGACACTTTCGCCCCGGAGAACGATGATTTCGGAGATCGAGGTTACCGAGGACTACCCGATTGGCGATTTGAACTTGCAGATTTCAATTACGCACTCCTACTTGAGCTACCTGGATTGTTATTTGACCGGTCCGGATGGTCAGCGCATTGAATTGTTTGCTCAAGTCGGTGGCACTGACGATCATTTTGACAGAACCATTTTCGATGACCAGGCTACTGAGTCGATTACGAGAGCCCGGTATCCATTCACGGGTTCTTATCAACCCGGGGCGGTTATCAAGAAACAGCCAAGCTTGAGCCATTTCAATGGCAAGAGTATTAAGGGAGTCTGGCAGTTAACCATCCGTGGCCAGCGCAGTGACCGGTTTGGGATGCTCAATGGTTGGGCTTTAATTGCTCAGCCTGAAGGCCAGGTGGTTAATCGTCCTGCAGCCCCACTGGGAGTTGCGGCACCACCGCAAGCCACAGGCCAAAATCGTCCTGGTCCAGGCACAAGCAGAGGTTCCTCATTCCAGCAGCCAGACTGGTCCAAGATGAGTCCGGAACAACGGCAAAGAACGAAACTAGAACTGGCCAAGCGGGGCCTTAGCACATCCGGTCGTCCGCTTAGCCCAGAAGAACGGCGGAGATGGCAAGAATATTTCAGGAAACAGCAGGAAAACGGAAAAGAGAAGCCGAAACCGAAACTTAAGTTTTAGTTGCGATGCAACTCGTTTTCTCCGTGCCATAAAAGCTTGTTCGCGAACCCCTAACGCCGGTTGTGGCTTGCCCTTCTCTTTGTTAGGTAGCTTTTGACTCTGACGCTGGCTCGGACTTATGTTGCAAATCTCACGGGTCCGATATAATTACAGATTGACACTGATTTCTGTCATCAATTAGGATCAGCACGGTTGGTTTCATATTGGCCCACGCGGGAGTTGATAATATTTTTGGTCTGAATTACTCTCGGCGTGAAGTGCTTCGCTCCAGTATCGGTCTCACCGGTCTGACGCTGCCGACCCTCATGCAATTGCAGGCCCGGGCAGCCATTGCCCCACGTGCCAAGTCATGTATCGTGATTTATTGCTGGGGTGGGATCAGCCACTTTGAGTCATGGGACCCAAAACCAGATGCCCCCACGGAGTTGCGAGGTGAATTTGGAACTATTTCGACTGCTACGCCGGGGATCCATTATTCCGAACATATTCCGCTGATGGCTAAGCACTCGGACAAGCTAGCGATTGTTCGTTCGCTGCACCACAAACATGGTGGTCATCAGCAAGGCATGTACGCCACTATCACGGCCCACGATCCTCCCGGTGGTTTGAAGGCCAAGAATCGTGACAATTGGCCGTCACTGGCGGCTATGGTATCTCGCTTTCAAGATCGCCGTGCGGGGACTCCCAACGCCATTCGGCTCCCCTACAACATGTACGACAACGGTACGCTGATGGCAGGTGAATATGGTGGCTGGTTAGGTGCCGACTATGATCCTGTCCTGATGCGAACTCCGGCCGGTAAGGCCTTTGGTGGTGTTTCGCGTTATACGAGTCGCGAGTTGGATCTCAAACTTACCTTGGAGAAATCTCGGGTGGTTCAGCGCCGGGCTTTGCGGCAGCAATTGGAACGTTCTGTTGGGAACGAGACTGACTACGAACGGATGGATCGATTTCGTCGGATGGCTGCCGACATGTTGCTGGGCTCGGCAATCGAGGAAGCTTACGACTTGGAGCGAGAAGATCCCCGCATCCGCGCTATGTACGGGGACCATATTGGTGGGCAGAGTATGCTGCTGGCACGTCGACTGACGGAAGCTGGAGTGCCAGTCGTGCAGGTCTGCGCCGGAGCTGGCGACCTGGCCGGTGGTGGCGGTGATAACTGGGATACACACCGCGGGCATTTTGCCAAAATGAAGAATCGCTTGCTTCCCGTCTTTGATCGCTCGGTTTCTGCCTTACTGACGGATCTCGAACAACGAGGCTTGCTGGAAGAAACCCTGGTTGTTTTCCTGACGGATTTTGGTCGGACCCCCAAGATCAATAAGAATGCGGGCCGTGATCATTACCCTGCTGTTTATTCGCTGGCACTTGCCGGAGGTGGGATTCGCGGTGGTCAGTGTTACGGCAGCAGCGATGTGAGCGGAGCTCGACCGGCCACCGGAGCCTGCACTCCCGCCGACTTGCATGCCACCGTTTATAAGGCGATGGGCATTAATCATCACACGGAGCTGAAAGATCAGCTAGGCCGACCCTACCAGATTTGCGACGGTCAACCTCTGCACCTCTTTTAAGGTGACAGTCGCAATGAATCGGACCTGTAGCTTGCTGCTTGCCTTCTTGTTTCTGTCGTCTGGTTTTTTGCGAGCCGATGACCAGGAGAAGATCGCGGCTATCCGCAAGGTGGGTGGCACGGTCCGGATTGTAGAGAATGGGTGGGAAGTGGAGTTTCATCTAAGTGGTCGTAGCCTGACAGACGATCAACTGGTTCATGTGGCTCGGTTGCGGGATGTCACGAGCTTGAACTTGAAGCGAACCAAGATTACTAGCGCCGGACTCGTTCACCTTAAGGGGATGACTTCGTTGCAACTCTTGCACCTGGAACTGACCGCTGTGGGTGACCAGGGAATGGAGCACCTGGCCGGATTGAAGAAGTTGAAGTATTTGAACCTTTATGGCACCGAGGTGACTGATAAGACTCTGTCGCGATTGGCGGGTCTCAAGAACTTGCAGCGTCTTTATGTATGGCAAACAGGTGTGACGGACGCAGGTGTGTCAAAGTTGAAAGAACAACTGCCCACCCTGCAGGTAAAACGGGGAGTTGACTTGGATAAGATTGCTGCCGATTTTCCTCCGGAGAAACCGGCAACATTGCCGACCAAGGCGCTGAAGTTTGTCGAGACGACCAACTCTGCCGATGCTCCCCGCTCTACCGGTGGCGATAATATTGAAGTGATTTTTCAGAATAAGTCGCAGCGCGCGATCAAGCTTGTCTGGGTCGGTTACGACGGTAAGCTGAAGCTCTATGGGGAGCTGAAGCCGGGCGCCATGCGGGTGCAAAACTCCTATGCCAATAACTGCTGGTTGATTACGACCAAGGACGACGAGGCGCTTGGCTATTTTATTTGCGGACCCGCGCGGGCACTGGCGATCGTTGCTAAGTAGCCGCGCAGCCCTGTGCCACAGTCTCTAGTGAGCAGTCCCCTGCCCTTGAGGCGAAGTGGCTGCGCTAAGGCATCTTAAATGTGGCGCCCGGGGTATGCTTTGGATTACGCAGCTTGCCCTCCCGAGAAACTTCCCAGCAGGCAACATCGGCGTCAGTGGTGACCGCTCCAATCGATCGAGTTTTCCCCGAGTAGTTAACAAAGAAGATTTGCTGCGAGTTGTCGGTGAAACGGATCGCCATGGCGGTAGCATCCTGGTCAGGCACTGCTTGCTGGCCATCGCTGACTGTTAGTCGCTGGATCGCGACTATTCTCGAGTTAGTCGATTCTCGCCAAGGCTCCTGTACGGTGGCAAAAACGGTCGCCTTCCCTTGTCGTCGTAGCATCAGGTAATCGATTTCACTCCCGACGGACTCATTCATGGGGATGCCGTAGAGAGAGACTGTTGTTTTTTCGGCTGGCAGTGCCCAGGCCCGGACGTGGGCATTTTCGTGCAACAGCGCCGTCGACTCTTTCTTGGCAGGCTTGGTTCGAGGGGCATTGTCCCAGCGAATCCGGATCACGCCGTCGGTCAACTGGGATCGCGGGTTGCGGGCAAACCGTAAGACGCCTCCCGGGTTTAGTTGTTCGACATGTGCAAGGGTAAGGCCCTCTGGTTGCGCTTTACCAAAAGAGTGAAACATCCAGTCGTATTGGTGAGAGGTGTCGGACTTGCAGAGGTGCAGGTCGACGATTCCAAAGGGTGTGGTGAAGACGGTGCGTCGCATTTCTATTCCCTGGTAGATTCGCGTCGATTCCGCATCAACCCACTGGATGGCCTTGTCGGCAAAGGAACCGCGCAGGCTGCCAACAGGAACTGCGCCCGAGCTGCCGAACTGGTTGCGACCGTCGGCTACGACCACGTTGTGAGCATAGCTTGAGGTATAGAGACTCATGAGTTCCCCAAGCTTTCCATAGCCGTATTCCATCGAAGTGATCTGACCGTTGAACGATGGAATCGTAGCGAGCTTAGCCGGGTGGCCGTGAGAACGCCCGCCGTGAAGGCCATAGTCGAAGATGACCTCCTTCCAATCGATTGGCTCGGCCGCAGTTCGGTTGCGAAGGATCGCCATGCCCTTGGTTGGTGCGATGTAGAGATGTGGCCAGAGTGTCTCCATGGGCACCTTGCCGTCGAGGTACTCCTTCTTCATCAGCTCCGCCTTCTTCTCCTGCGGGCTGCTGTTCACTCGCTGAGCGGCGGCGATCATGGCAGGCCAGGCGCCGTAACGGGGATCTTTGTAGAGTTTCTCGGCCCAGGCGTATTGCTGGGGGCTTGGGCAACCGAAACCGGCTCCCAGGCCATTTAGGTTGACCCCACCACCATCGTCGATGTTCGGGAATCCGCCACCGGAAAAAATAAAACGAGGATGGGCCAGGAAACAGTTGCGGAGGGCCAGGTTCCCCGACATGTCCAGGCCATGCGAGTGAAGGGTTTCCATGAAGCCAACGTAACCGCCAACGCCTCCGTAGCTGCCAATCGAGCATTGGTGGATTCCGTCGTC
>CAZXJC010000347.1:0-7521 GCA_964640885.1 uncultured Pirellulaceae bacterium
TGGCCCGGGGACGGATGATTTCAAGGTGGCCGATTCGCAGTGGTGTGCTGGTCGATGCGGGCATCGCTTATTTTGCCGCTGGTGTGATACCGCACGAGACGGTTTACCTGGTAGCAGTTGATGCCAAGACAGGGAAAACTATTTGGATCAACGATCGGATTAGCCAGCAGGACGCTGGGCGCAATCCGCTGTCACCACAGGGATACTTGCTTGCCAGCGAGGAACTGCTTTTTGTTCCTTCGGGGCGAGCATTACCAGCAGCATTTCGTCGCAATGATGGTGAAGAGGTTCACCAGCTGATTCACAGTTGGCGGACTACCGCTGGTGGTATCGTTGGTGGGACCCGGGCGATGCTGGCCGACGGCCAAATTTATGCGGCTGGCGCAGAGCATTTCCTGGCCCTGGATCAAAAAACGGGAGCGGTCGGTTTCGCCTGGATTGACGGTAAGCAACTAACCGTTGCCGGGGACAAGGGGTTCGTGTTGACGGGCACGAAGCTAGTGGCTCTCGATCGTTCCAAGCATGCCGAGGCGACCAAGAAGAGACAGGCCCTCAAGTTGCAGCAACGAACGTTGCAGCGTAGTAAAAGTGACTTAAAACCAGAGGAATATCGTAAACAGAATGCCGAGTTGACTGCCCAAATCGGCGAACTCGGTAAGGTGGGTTCTCTTTGGGAGACGCCCACTAAACTTGCCTCGTCACTGGTGGTCACCGGTAATTTGTTGGTTGCCGGTGGTGAGAACCAGGTAGCGACCTTCGGTGTCGACACGGGTAAGCTGGTCTGGCAGGCAAAGGTTGACGGTGATGCAGTGGGACTGGCTGTTGACGGTGGACGGCTCTACGTGAGTACCGACCAGGGAAAGATCTATGGTTTCGAAGCACAGCAAGTATCACCACCGACGCAGGAAGTTGCCCAGTGGCCAGCCAGTTACGTTAAGAATCCCTACCCGGCTGACGAGATGACGGCGGTCTACCAGCAGGCGGCGGACGCGATTATTAAGAACACGGGAGTGAAGCGAGGTTTTTGCCTGGTACTGGGAAGCGAAGAAGGTCGTTTAGCCTATGAACTGGCCCAGCGGACAAGCTTGCGGATTTATGCGATTGAATCAGACCCAAAGAAGGTGGCAAAATCACGCAGGATGCTAGACCGGGCAGGTTTGCACGGGTCGCGGATTACCGTGGTGCAGGGGGATGCGGACAAGCTACCCTTCTCAAATTACTTTGCGAACCTGGTTGTTTCCGACACGATGCTCGTGAAAGGTAAGTTGCCAGCCAAGACAGAGCATTGGACGCGTTGCATCAAGCCGAATGGCGGCCAGGTTGCTCTGAGTGTTCCGCGGACCGCACCGGCGACTGAACAGGGAGTGACGGTTAAAAGCCTGCAGAAAGTATTGCAAGGTGCAGGCGTGGAAGCCGCCAGTTCTGTGACAACCGCGACGTCGGTTGCCGCTCCTACTGCAACGGTCTCTCGTGGCAAGTTACCGGGAGCTGGGGAGTGGTCGCATCAGTATGGTGATCCAGCCAATACGTCGATGAGCCGTGATTACCGAGTCAAAGGGGACTTGGGGGTGTTGTGGTACGGCGATCCTGGTCCGACCAAGATGATTAACCGGCACGATGCGGCTTCTGCTCCACTTTCTACCAACGGTCGGATGTTTATTCAGGGCGTGGATAGCATCGAAGCCTATGATGCCTACAACGGCTTGTTTCTTTGGGAGTACAAGAATCCTGGTGCCCTGCGCACGGGTGTTTTTAATAATCAGGACACGAGTAACTTTGCAGCCTCCGAGGATGCCGTCTTCGTGGCCGTTGACGATACTTGCACGATGCTCGATGCGGCGACGGGGAAAGTAATCTCGAAATTCAAGGCACCCCAAGCAACTGACAAGATTCCGCGTGTTTGGGGTTACGTGGCTCACTGGAACGGCATGCTTTTCGGCACCAGTACCATTCGTAAGGACCTGCAAGCATCATTGCGCCGCCGTGGCCGCCTGGTGGAAAACGCGACCGATTCAATTTTTGCTGTCGATCCGAAAACGGGTAAAGAGATTTGGCGTTATCGCGGCAAAAATGTTATGCACGTGACGATCGCCATCGGTGACAACCGGGTCTTTTTTATTGACAGTTCCATTACCCCAGAGCAGCGCGAGGAATTGTTGCGGCAGGACAAGACGGCGCTAAAGAAACTGGGGCCCAAGGAAGCCAAGGAAAAGGAAGCTGAGCTGAAGGCTCTCGACGTCCGTCTGGCCGTGGCCCTGGACGCCCGGACCGGAAAGACGCTTTGGTCCCAGGCCGTTGATGTTACCGATTGCAGTGGAGTAGGCATCGGTGGTGGTAACTTCACCCTCATGTACCATGACGGGCACGTGGTGATTTGTGGAGCCAATGCCAATGGGCATTACTGGCGACAGTTCTTGTCGGGACAGTTCAGCCAGCGACGGCTGGTCGTCCTGGATGCGGCCAACGGAAAGAAACTGTGGGCCAAGGATGCCAATTACCGGCATCGCCCGATCATCCTGGAAGGTGAGATCTATGCCGAGCCGTGGGCTTTTGATCTTCATACCGGGGCCGAGAAGAAACGCCCCCATCCAGTGACCGGAGAGGAAACCGTTTGGCAATTCAGTCGCCCGGGACACCATTGTGGACCCCTTACCGCAACACCTACGATGCTCTTTTTCCGCAGTGGTTTTACTGGCTACTACGACCTTGAAGAAGATAGCGGCACAACCCACTTTGCCGGCCATCGCCTGGGGTGCTGGGTTAATGCGATCCCTGGGAACGGGCTACTGATGGTGCCAGAAGCAAGCGCTGGATGTGTCTGCCAGTTCCAGATGACCGCTACCTTTGTTTTTGAACCACGTCCGGATCGAGACACCTGGCGACTCTACAGCGCCACGGGGCTCCAGTTGCCAGTGAAGACGATTTCACTGAACCTGGGGGCACCGGGGGATCGTCGCGATAAATTCGGTACCCTCTGGCTCGGATTTCCACGACCCAAAACGGTTGGCAGGCTGGAATACACATTTGATATTGGTCCCAAATTCGTGGGAGCGAAGGATTATGTGGTTGTCAATGAAAAACAAGTGGAAGTAACTGACAAGCAGTCGCCCTGGGTGTTTAATTCAATGGCGCGGGGGCTAAGAAGTTGCTCGGTACCACTGCGGGGTAAAGAGGATAAACCGGCGGTATACACCGTTCGGTTGTATTTTTCAGAAGTTGGCGACGCTACTGCGGGACAGCGACTATTCGATATCAAGCTGCAAGGGAACGTGGTAGCTGAAAATGTCGATGTCGTGAAAGCTGCCGGTGGCCGCGGAAAGACACTTGTACGGACCTTTCAAGGTGTGAAAGTGGTCGACAACCTGGCTGTTGAATTGGTGCCACGAGCCACGGGTAAGAAAGTCCACGAGGTCCCCATTCTGTCAGCCCTGGAAGTACAGATTGAACCCTCCAAGTGAAGTGACGTGTAACTATGATCATGACACCGGTGGAACTTGGTCCGGTCAAGATTGATTTTCCAGTCGTGCAAGCTGCCCTATCTGGGTACAGTGACTGGCCGATGCGCGTGATCGCTAAACGCTTGGGAGCTTCCTACAGCGTTTGCGAAGTGATGTTAGACCAGTTCCTGGTGGCCACGAAGAAACGAGCCAAGACACGCCACTTTCTCCATATCAGCGACGAGGAGCATCCGGTCGGCGGGCAACTGATGGGAGCTGAGCCGGACCAGTTTGCCGAGGGAGCAGCCAAACTGGTAGAAGCCGGTTTCGACGTGATCGATATCAATTTCGGTTGCCCTGTGAAGAAAGTATTAGGGCGTTGTCGAGGTGGTTTTCACCTGAGCCAGCCCGACGTTGCCTTGCAGATTGTGCGGCAAACACGTGAAATCGTTCCCGATCATATTCCGGTAACCGTCAAGATGCGTCGTGGAATCGACGACAGCGAGGAAAGCCGGGATAATTTCTTCCAGATCCTGGATGGAGCTTTTCAGATCGGCGTGGCTGCGATTACTGTGCACGGGCGGACCGTGGAGCAGCGGTATGTTGGTGCGTCCCGCTGGGAGTTTCTCAAGGAAGTCAAGGAGCATGTGGGGGATCGCACAATCCTGGGGAGCGGTGACCTGTTCACGGCTCAGGATTGTCTCGATATGATTGCCCAAACCGGCGTGGATGGTGTGACCGTGGCCCGTGGAGCGATTGGGAACCCCTGGATTTTTACCCAGGCCCGTGCCCTGGCTGCAGGCGAATCTCTACCAGAGCCACCCTCCTTGTTTGAACAGCGAGACGTCTTGCGTGAACATTTCCTGTTGTCCCAGTCTCTCTATGGTCCCGATCGTTCGGGTATTGTGATGCGCAAGTTTGGGATCAAGTACGCGGGATTGCATCCCAATAACAGTGACGTGCGAGCGGAATTTGTGAAGGTTCGTGACCAGCAGGGTTGGGAAGCTGTTTTGGATCGCTGGTATGGAGAAGATCTTCCCGGTTGTTATCCAGCCGACGATATGCATGGATCACAAGGCGGTTAGTGATCGCGTGCCAGTAAGTTAACTGGCATCCGCCAAGTCGAGCGCCTGCTGGATTTCAGCTGCCACCTGCGTGTCTGCTTCCTGGCTCAGTTGCTGAGTTAGCGCCTCGGCTGCCAACGGAGTTGGCAATTGTCCCAGGGCCCAGGCTGAGGCTCCACGAATTAACGGCTCTTCGTCTGACAGCCCCCGGCAAAGTGGTTGTAAGGAATCGGCCGAACCCTGGTTGCCGAGCACGATGGCGGCATTTCGCAAGATGCCACGCCGCTTGCTGCGCCATAACGGACTGCGACGAAAACGTGCTCGAAAAGACTCGTCGTCCAAGTCAAACAACTCATGCAAGCTAAGAGGATTCATCGGATCCAGAGGCTGCAGGTCGGGTTCAAGAGAAGTTGGTGTGTCTGAGTTCCAGGGACAGACATCCTGGCAAATGTCACAACCAAAAACCCACTCACCCATGCCAGGGCGCAAGTCGGCCGGGATGTGATCGCGTAACTCGATCGTTAAATAACTAATGCAGCGGGTTGCGTCCAGGACGTAAGGCTGTGGGAAAGCACCCGTCGGACAGGCATCCAGGCAGGCCCGACAAGTGCCGCAGTGATCGGTCTCGCTGGGTTCGTCATAGGCTAATTCCTGGTCGGTCAATAAGGCAGCCAAAAAGAACCAGCTGCCAGCTTCCTTGTTCAACAAGAGAGTGTTCTTGCCGATCCAGCCCAGGCCTGCCAGTTGTGCGAATTCACGTTCCAGCAAAGGAGCCGTATCGACGACGCCCCGAACTAGGGCACCCGGCACCTGGTTCTCGAAATATTGTCGCAGTTGCTTGAGCCGTTCGTGAATCAGGTCGTGATAGTCCTGCTGCCCCCAAGCATAACTGGCCACCCGCCCTGCCCCGGCTGTTACCGGTTGCGCCGCCTCCGTTCGGTAAACCATGGCCAGCATGATCACACTGCGAACACCCTCCAGGATCGAATTTGGATGCTGGTAAGCTGCCGCTCGTTCCGGTAGGTAATGCATTTGACCAGCGTAGCCGGATTCGAGCCATTGCTCAAAGCGATCAAAGCCCTGTGGGGTTACCGCGGGACAAATCCCGGCATACTGAAACCCCAGGCCGCTGGCTTGCTGTTTGAGCGATTTGCTGAGTTGGTCGTTCATCGCAGGTTGCCCAGAAACTGGTTTACTTTACGTATTACCATCTTGCCATAAATTGCCGGCCGAAACAGGGGCACCCGGTGCTAGCTGGATGGCGAGAGGAGTTCTCTCTGGCTCTTTTAGGCCGCTGACGGCCCTAAATCGATCTTGGATGAAACTACTATTTCCAGTACCGTACGCGTTCGTGAAAGATTGAATTAAGCGGGAGAAATGGATGCGAACGGAAGTCTATCGACGACTTGTCTGGGTAGTCATGGGGATGACAGCATTAGTAGCTAGTGGCTGTCGTGCTCCTCGTCCATCGTTCAATTTTTGGGCTCCTTTTGGCTCCAGTCGTGTTGCGCCACCGCAGACGGGTAGTTACAACAATCCGCAGAACTATTATCCCAATGGTGCAGCTCCAGCCGCTGCCGGTACAACCAATAGCACTGCACCGGCACCGACCACGCAGCAAGCCCCAGTAACACCGGTGCAGCCGAACAATGATTTTCCGGTCGACTCATCGTCGAGTCCGAGTGGTCTAGGTTCAGTAAACAATGTGAATGATGTGCGTGTGGGTAAATGGCGTCCACCTAATCACGTGCCGCAGGTTCGTTCCGTTTCGTTTGATCATACTACGGCTCCGGCTGCAGCGGTGGTTGCACCTCCCAAGGTGCCAACTGTGACAATTCCCAGCACTGGCGGTGCTGTCGGAGGAGAGCCTGGCCAGCTTCAGCCGGATCAAACCAGGATGGCTATTCCGATGACGCCGGCACCCAAGGCTGTGCCAGATCCGGCAGTCGTAAAAGTAGGATATGAAACAACGACGACATCCCAGCCACAAACAGTAACGGCTGGCTGGAGTCAACGAGGTGCGATTGCTCCAAAGTGAGTGATGGTAACGGACTGGTTTTCAGTCCTCGTAGTTGAAGATTCATCAAACCTTGAGGGGGGAATGCGATGAGAGTGGTTTTCGCTAGTTACAGTTGCTGTCTGTTGATTTGTTTGCTGGCCTGGGAAGTAAGTGCTTCTCCCCCTCGTTTGTTACCAGCGGACATACCCACTGCTCCACAAAAGTCTGTACTGGTTCGTCCTCAACCTGCACCCGCCAGTGCGGAAATCCCAGTCGCCCCGACACTTGCGCCGGTACCAAACACGGCCGGGGTGCCTCAATTAGCGCCACGCGAATTGCCGGTGACGAAGGAGTTAGCCAAGGAGTTGCCGACGGCAAAGCCAGCAGATTGGCAGCGGGTTAAAAATCCGCAGGCGGGTGAATCGGAAGAAGTTGTTCCTGCGACGGCAACGTCGGATGTGATCGACGTGGAACCACAGGAGTTGGCCGCAACGCCTCTTATTCAACGATTTTTGCAGCAACAACTGGCCGTAGAAAGCGGCCAGTCGACGGTAGATTTGTATGCCTTGTTGGCGCGGGCCTATGACAGTTCGCAGCGTCTGAGAGTGGTTAAAGCATACTGGCAGTGGACGTTTCATTGCGCTCAGCAGAGGCTTTACGAGCAGCAGATGACACGTTTGCAGTCGATTGAACTCGGTGATACCGAGTCATTTGCGTTGGATAGCGCCAGGGCTTTGTTGAAGGTTCGTCAGCAGCAGAACGAGTTGGATATTGTCGAGGCGCGTCATCAACTCTCAACATTGGCACTGGTTCCGATAGCGGAGTTGACGTGGCCCGGTGATTTGCCTGTGGTGGGGAAATTTCGTACCGAGTACGAACTGCTTTTTCAAAACCGCCAGGCGCCACCGGCACTAGAAAGAATTAACCTGGCTCTGCCTAAGATATGGCAACTGTTGGTCTCGCAAGCCGCAGCCGTTGAGGTGTTGGGGACGTCCCTGGAAAAAGCGGAAGCAGCTCACCA
>CAZXJC010000348.1:0-4312 GCA_964640885.1 uncultured Pirellulaceae bacterium
GCAGTCACAATCGCGGCGCCATCTGGGTCAACACCGGTAACAAGCAGGGTTCGAATCGCCCGTCGATGGGTTCGCTCACCTCGCGGGTCCGCGGAGCCAATCCCCCGGTGTCGGGGATGCCGACCTATCTGCAGATGGGTCAGATCGGTTTCAACACCGATGCCCCGATCATTCCCGGCCCCGCGTGGCTGGGAAAGGCCTATGGTCCGTTCACTCCCAGTGGTCCGTCGCGGGAGAACATGAACCTGACGACAGAGGTGTCTCGCCTTGAGGACCGTCGTTCTCTGCTGAAGGGACTCGACAAGCTCCAGCGGGATGTCGATGCCAACGGAGTGATGGACGGGATCGACGGCATGAATCACCAGGCGTTCAGCCTGATCATGGGCAAGGCCACCCAGGCCTTTGATCTCAAGAGAGAAGATCCACGGACTGTCGACAAGTACGGTGGTGGGCTGGGCCAGTCGCTGTTGACCGCCCGCCGCCTGTGCGAGGTCGGTTGTGGATTCGTGGCGGTCTCGTTGCAGGGCTGGGACATGCATGGCAACGTCGCCGGTGGCATGAACAGCCGTGGTCCCCAGGTGGATCGTGCGGTTTCGGCCTTTGTCTCCGACATTCATCAACGCGGACTGGACAAGAACATCCTGCTGGTCATTTCCGGCGAGTTCGGTCGCACGCCGCGGATCAACAAGAACGCCGGTCGAGATCACTGGGGTCCGTTGAGCACGTTGGCCCTGGCCGGTGGAGGCCTGAACATGGGCCAGGTCATTGGCAAGAGTTCCGCCAAGGCCGAGGTGCCTGCCGGAGGCAAGGTGGGGCCCCAGCAACTGATGGCCACCATTTTCCACGTGCTGGGAATCGAACGGGAGACGTCCTTCGACGATCCCGCCGGACGTCCGATTCCGATGCTGGGCACCGGCCAGCCGATCCGGGGTCTGATCTAGATCACGCGGTTGACATCGACAGCAATGGCCAGTGACCACCAGCGGTCGCTGGCCATTCGCCATTTGTGTCGTGGCGATGGCCGGGTCATTTTGGTCGCTGTTGCTTGTTGCAGTTCTTGTCCTGCGGGACAGCCTTGCCTGTTTTGCCCACCGGGTGGGTGAACAGGTACTTCCACGCCGATTCGTGGAGATACTTGCCGGCGGGGTCTTTTCGGGCACTGCCTCCGGGGACGACGGCCACGTGTGCCCTCCGGGTGTTGCCACCGACATCGAAAGTGCTGACCAGCCGGCGCGAGTGTCCAAAGGGCGACGCGGCCTTGTCCACGTCGACAATGGCCCCGTGCGTGTGCAGTCCCAGCAGTTCCCAGGACCGGCAGTAGTGGTCGCCCGACCAGCCGGTGTCCAGGACGTGCGTGAACCCGATGAACCGGTTGGTGGGAGTGGCCGAGGGAAGTGCCTGCCAGGTCTGGAACTGGTCGCGTGGTCCCGAGAACATCACCACCCGGCTGACTTTCTTGTGAACGGCGAACCGGGCAGCGGTGGTGGAACCATGAGAGATGCCCGCCACGATCACGTTCTCCCATTGCAGGTCACTGCCATCGGGAGTCAGGAAGCGGTTCCACTGTCCCTGGGGGTTGTGCTTGGCCAACCACATCACGAACTGCCTCGACCGCTCCATCATTCCGTCGGGCCGGGGGATCGAGAGGTTCGGGCTATGGTCCTCGCCGGTGGCCGCTTCGAGCCGTGCGTCGCCGCGGCACATGTTCCCCACCGGGGTCTCGCGGCAGATCTTGCCGAACCAGCGGTTGGCGTAGTGGACCTGGATGGCGTGCAGGCCGTAGCTGGAGAGCCGTTGGAACAGGCCCGGGTTGTGTCGCATCAGCCAGATCACCAGCTTGCCACGCGGAGCGACCCGGGTGTCGACGATCGCCTGTTGCAGGTCCTGCACCTTGCCCCCGCTGCTGAAAACGAAGTCGATCTCGGGGTGCTCCTTGGCTCGTGGGTCGATCTTGCTGGCTCGTTCCGAGAGGGTGTATTGCCGGGGCTTGGGATCGGAGTATTTCCAGGCGACGGTGTTCTTGACGGCGACTTGATTGAGATGGAGTTGAAGAAAACTGAAAGCACGTTTCCCGTTCTGACCGGTGTAAAACTCGGTGCCCCCGTGTTTCGATGCGGCCAGCACGTGCAGTTTGACCGGCCGGTTGGCCTTCCTGTAGGCCCGCTCGATTGCCTGGGATTGGTCCAGCAGGACCGTTCGGTCCATCCCGCCGTGGAAAATCAACAGTGGAGGATCGTCCGGGGTCACGTGGTAGGCGGCGGACGCCTGCTGGGCCAGTTTCACCTTCTTGTCGGCGGCACCTCCCTGGAGGTTGTACACGACCGATCCCACCTTGTTGGCCCGGGAGGGTTGGGTCTTGCTTCTCAACACGAAATCCGTGGGACCATAAAAGTCGACGACGGCCTGGACGCGGGAGGACTGTTCCAGGTGCCCCCCGGTGGTCCCCTCGAGCATCTTGTTGTCACCGGTGGTTCCCAGCAGCGTTGCCAGGTGGCCGCCCGCGCTGGCACCGGTCACCGCGATACGGTCCACCAGGTAGCCGTGGTCGGCGGCGTGAGCGCGCAGCCACCGGATGGCGCCCTTGCAGTCGTGCAACTGGGCCGGGAACTTGGCGACGTTGGAGAGTCGGTAGGAAATACTGGCCACGGTGTAGCCGTACCGGGACAACCACGAGAGGTAACAGCGGCTCTTTGAGCCTCCCCGCCATCCACCACCGTGAATCCAGACCACCAGCCGGGATCCTTTCGGGGTCTCGGGCAGATGCAGGTCGAGTTTCAAGCTCTGCCCGTTGACGCTGGCAAACTCGATGTCCTTGATTACCGTCGGTTCGGCCATCGAGTTGGACGCGGTGCAGGCGAGAACCAGCGGGATGAGACAGGTGAGTTGTCGGATACGCATGCCGGGTGTGTTCCTGGTGAAAAGCGGGGATGTTCTGGTCACCGCATCGCGTTGGCCTCAGCCGACACGATACTTGGCCACGAAATCCTCGTTCAAGGCAATGCCGATGCCTGGTCCCTCGGGAGGGCGAACGCGGCCGTTGTTGTCGCGGACCTGCTCGAAGATTCCCAGCGGTTCGGTCAACAATTGTTCGTGGAACAGGTTGGGGGTCGTGTCGTATTCGAGCATCGGTTCGAACTGTTTCAGGCCGCCTGGGAGATCGGGAAGCACCGAGACCAGGTGCATGTCGACGGCGATCAGCACGTCGGAGCCCCAGACGTGCGGGATGACGGGGGTGCCGAAGGCGTGGGCCATCGACAGGATTTTCATGAACTCGCTGATGCCGCCGGTGGCGGCGACCTCCGGTTGCAGGATGTCCACCGAGCGGCGACAGAGCAGTTCGCGGTGTCCAAACCGCGTCCATTCGGCTTCGCCGCCGGCGATATGAATTCCCGGCAGTGCATCACGGACCAGCCTGTAGCCGTCGTAATCCTCGGGCATCACGGGCTCTTCGAACCAGTAATAGCCCAGGTCTCGTAGCGCCAGCCCGAGCTGGATGGCTTCACCGACGGTGTAGGCGTGATTGACGTCGGCCATCAGCTTGAAACCCTCGCCCGCGCCCCGCCGCACGGCCTCGGCCAACTCGATGTCACGGTCCACGCCCAGCCCAAGTTTCATTTTCGATGCGGTGAATCCTCTCTCGACGATCGAGGCCACTTCTGTCTCAAAGATCTCGGCAAGGTCGTCCCGCTTGCGGAACATCATCCCGTAGCCGTAGGCGACGAAGTCGTCGCGAGCCTTGCCGCCGAGCAGCTGGTGCAGGGGCTGGGAGGTGGCCTTGCCGAGAATGTCCCACAGGGCGATGTCGCCGCCCGAGAGGCAACAGATGGGCATCCCCTTCTGGCCGTGGTCGCGGACGGTGTTGTAGATGTCGTGCCAGATGACGTTGATGTCGAGCGGATTGCGGCCGACCAGTCGTGGAGCGATCACGTGCTTGAGAATGGCCTGGTTGGCGAAGGCGAAGTCCCCCGCTCCAAAGATCTCGCCGATGCCGGTCAATCCCTCGTCGGTATGCACCAGCACCAGGTGAGCCGTCCGCTTGTCGTAGTACCCCTGGGAAAACCCAAGCTCCTCCTGCATGTCGTGCTGCAGGATGATCGATTCGATCTCGGAGATGCGCATCGGGAGTGATCCGTTCGCATGGTCCGCGGGTCGGCGGCGATTCAGCCAATCAACTCGGGAACGACATGACCACCGTGGACCAGTGGCCAGAGACGTCCCTGCCGGTCGGCGATCTCCTGCTCGTGGTCGATGCCCAGCAGGTGGTAGGCGGTGGCCAAGATGTCCTTGGGCGAGAGGGGTCGTTCGGTCGGGT
>CAZXJC010000349.1:0-2566 GCA_964640885.1 uncultured Pirellulaceae bacterium
TTCTTCTTCAGCTTCTTCTTCAGCTTCTTCTTCAGCTTCTTCCTCAGCTTCTTCCTCAGCTTCTTCTTCAGCTTCCGTGGCATCGACTTCTTCGGTCTCTACACTGTCTTCTTCAGGGGCGTCCGCGGTTACTTCAGCAGTCTCCGTCGTCTCTGCTGCCGGTTCGGCGATTGCGGGATCCGCGTCGTCGACTTGCTGCGCAGCATCATCTTGCGAGGAATCGCCGTCAGCTGGCGAAGTCTCTTCAGCCACTTGCGGAAGCCCTGCTTCTGGATTGTCAGTACCAGGATCACTCACCACTTCGGGTGTGTTATCGGCGGCACTGTCAGGTTGACTGCTCACAATATTTTTCTCGCGGGGGTTTTGTCCGGTTGAACGGTTAAACGAACTAGGATGGTGAAATACCGAATGCTTTAAACAGGGAACTCCATGTCACGTCATAGACGAACAGGGTCAGGGCCAGGAAAAAAATGACCACGATAACAACGATTGAACTGCGAATCAGTTCTCCTTGCGACGGCCAGGAAACTTTATTCATTTCTGCTTCGACTGAAATTAAGAAATCTGCAAATCGTGGCAGGTTAACGATGCGGTAACTAAGAAACGTGCCCAGGAGAAATGTTGTTAGTCCGATCCCATATGCCAGTATGATGCTGTAGGATTCTGCATCGCGTTCGCCGAACAATGCTCGCAGTAATTCCCATTCGCTCAGCCATTTGGCCCCGGGTACGATCATGCCGGACAAAGTCTGGTAGAGCTTCCAGGCAGCGAGTCCGAGCACGATGGCCAGAACGGCAAAACTGACTTGGCGCGTAATGCGACCCTGATTGCGCTTGTAGAGCCCGAACCGCACGAAGTGCAGCAAGCCTCCTCGGGGCGAGTCAGTTTTTTCTTTGGCCATAGTTACAACCTTAACATTCGATTTCTGCCGCCACGATCACAGGGGTAGGATCTGTCGGCAGCCGAAATCAAGTCACATGATCTCAATCCGAGGGGCACACCGATTCGACCGGTGCACCTCTCGAGTTGAGAGGGCAATGGCAGGGGCGGCGGGAATCGAACTCGCAACCGCTGGTTTTGGAAACCAGTGCTCTGCCAATTGAGCTACACCCCTATAGAAGGATTCACTCCACAATACTTGTTACAACACCTGAACCAACGGTTCGACCGCCTTCACGAATGGCGAAACGTACACCATCGTCCATTGCGATCGGCTTGTGTAATTCAACTTCCACTTTGACGTTATCACCGGGCATGCACATTTCTGCACCTTGCAGATTGGCAGTTCCTGTTACGTCGGTCGTTCGGAAGTAGAATTGAGGACGGTAGCCACTGAAAAACGGTGTGTGGCGACCACCTTCTTCTTTCGACAAGCAATAAACTTCTGCTTCAAACTTGGTGTGTGGAGTGATACTGCCGGGAGCGGCGAGTACTTGACCACGTTCAATTTCATCACGCTTAACACCCCGCAGCAGGCAACCGACATTGTCACCAGCACGACCTTCGTCGAGCAACTTGCGGAACATCTCTACTCCGGTGCAGACCGTCTCGCGAGGTTCATCGGTCAACCCAATGATATGAACAGGATCATTGGTCCGGACAATACCCCGTTCAATACGACCGGTTGCCACGGTGCCCCGTCCTTCGATCGAGAAGACATCTTCAATGGCCATCAGGAATGGCTTGTCTTCTTCACGAGGTGGTTGCGGAATGTAATCGTCGACGGCAGCCATTAGCTCGCCAATGCACTTGCCTTCTTCCTCGCCATCAGGCTTCTCGTAAGCGGGCAAGGCTGAGCCTCGTACAATCGGGACGTCGTCCGGGAAATCATATTTTTCCAGTAGTTCGCGAATTTCAAGTTCTACCAGGTCGAGCAATTCCAGATCGTCAACCAGGTCGATCTTGTTCATGAAGACCACGATCGCCGGCACGTCAACTTGTCTCGCCAACAACACGTGTTCTTTTGTTTGCGGCATGGGGCCGTCAGCTGCCGAGACCACGAGAAATGCACCGTCCAATTCAGCGGCTCCCGTAATCAAGTTCATGATAAAGACAGCATGGCCGGGACAATCGATGTGCGCATAGTGTCGGTTTTCAGTTGAATACTCGACATGGGCAACAGCAATCGTTACCGTCTTCGTGTCGTCACGGACAGTACCACCTTTGGCGATGTCTGCGTACGACTTGAATTCCGCTAACCCCTTATGGCTTTGAACGGCCAGGATGGCGCCAGTCAAAGTCGTTTTTCCGTGATCAATGTGACCAATTGTTCCCACGTTTACGTGTGGTTTGTCTCTTGTAAATTCTTCCTTTGCCATTTCTTTTTACATTCCTATAATTGCTGAATTGTCGGTATCAGACCTACTGGCGGTTTGATTAAAAGTATTTCTTACACAAAACAAAAACAGACTTAAATTGATTCGCCACGCCGACACCCCTGAGGCGAGACCGTAGCATTCAATTCACGTGACCAGATACACGATTTCGTTTGGTTTCCCCTCTCCCGCTTCTGGCAAACTTAGGAGCTGCTGACGGGATTCGGACCCGTGACCTCGTCCTTACCAAG